>NZ_JAUBQE010000028.1:0-100163 GCF_036701115.1 Microcoleus sp. Pol1C5
TTATGTTCAAGTAAGCAAATCGAAAATTATTTTGCTCACTGCTGTTACTGTACCTTTTAGTCACGCAAAGTGCTGTAATAGAATAATGTTCCGAATACCACATATCGATGTTGCTGAATTCAGGTATGAATCAGGTGGGAACAGGGACATCCAAGAACTTGAGATAATGAATTACAGCACTTCCTGATGTTTCGGCGCGATAGACAAGGGCAATGGGTTCTCTCCGAGTATGGTTTGGGCGATTCCTTGCAACTTGAATCTGTGAATCTAGGAATTGCGATCGCCGACTTATATCGCCAAGTACAATTTTCTTAAAAATTTCGCGCTCAAGGGATTTGATATTAATTTTCCTAGGGCTTTTTTAAATTATTTGAACGAACGGCGAAGACGAGAAGAGCGCGAATAAAGAACAGTATCTTCTTCCTTCTCTTTCTTCGCGTCCGCGTGCCTCGCGGTTCATTCAATCTTACTCCTGATTCGTAAAAACCAGGTTTCTGGGCCCGGATGCGTAAGTCCTATTTAAACTTAGATGTTGCACCATTCTCAATAAGCTTTTTAGGAACAGGCTTTCCGGCCTGTTCCACAAGAAAATTTACTCTTTGTGGAACAGGCTTTTCGGCCTGTTCTTGAGTATGGTGCAAGATGTGAGATTTAAACAAACTGACCCGTTGGAGTCGATCGCACCCGACGAATTCCAATCACCGATGGCATCGGCGAACGACGCCGATCGTTCTCAATATTACTCGGCCACAAACTGCCGCGAGAAACACTACGAGTTTGATTGAAAACCGCACCGTTCAAATCCAACATTTCTATTTGCCGACTCAGTACAGTACCATCATCGATCGGACAATCTTCCCCCGGATGCTGCACCGCAAGCAACAGCGTATCTCCGATAAAAGTCGGCCCCGTCAGTTCGCATCGGTTGGGCCCGTAAGCAAACGGAATTACTGTTCCTGCATTCGGGCCAGAAGTCGGAATGTAAAACAGAAAATTGTTGCCGAAAACTCCAGTAAACTCTGCCACATTTCCAGTTTTCTTGTGGTCAATCGTCGTTGGCTTTGCAGCCGCACCCACCTCAAAACCGTTGTGCGTGCTAGTAGACATATCAGTGACACCCCAAACATTACCTTGAGTGTCAAAAGCCAAATTGTCTACACTAGCAAATCCCGCCCCAGCTACCGAACCCGCTTCTCCACCTTGAGCCAAACGCTGCCAGCGGAACGTCAAACCTGCACCATCGGGACTGTCTTCAATTATTTTGTACAGTCCTCCAGACTGCTGAGTGCTGTTGACTGTGCTACTGTATTTAGCAACAGTAAAAATGCGAGAATCTGGATAGCCGTCGCTTCCGGGTGCGGCGTCAGTATAAGCAATAAAAACTTCCTTAGTAATAGGATTAACTTCCAAATCTTCCGGGCGCGCCGTCGGAGTGCCACCAATCAAATTAGCAGCTAAAAAAGCATCAACTAAAACCGCACCTTGGCTGCTGTAAAAATTAGCAAGAGTTTTATTGCTATAGCCAGGGAGTGCTGTTGCTTCATTGGTTGTATCTACTACAAAAGAACCGCCGTCTTCGGTTTGAGCAGCAATTCCGGCGCGTTTGGGCAAGCGAGTATTTGCATCTCTTTGAGCTTTGCCAAAAGTTGCTAATTCGGCCTCGCCAATTTTAGAAGGACGCACCGGATTTGTCGGGGTATTTAATGTCAGTGGCAGCCATTTTCCAGTACCGTTGCGGTTATATTGGGCAACGTACAAAACCCCATCTTCAAACAATCGGCTGTTGTTTTTATCTGCAGGATTTGTGACAGTACCGTTGCTGACAAATTTCCAGGTGTGTCCGCCGCGCCGATCGTCCCCCATGTACCCTATTAACTTGCGGCCTGCTTCAGCGCGAATCGCGACGTTTTCGTGGCGGAAACGGCCCAACCATGTGTGCTTCCGGGGGCGGAAACTTGGATCTTGGGGAGCGACTTCTACCATCCAGCCGTATTTTTCGCCGACTAAGCCGAATTCTTCACCGATAGTGCCCTTGGCGTAGCTGGTTTGGCCACCGTTGGGTTTGATGTTTTCCTGAACCCCGACGAAGAATAGTTCGCTACCTTGGAAGTTTTCTTCGGCGGAGAGGATTGTTCCCCAAGGGGTTGTGGCGCCGGAACAGTTGTAAGCTGTACCAATGATGCGGTTGCCGAGTCCGTCGGTGTTGACTTGCGCGAAGACTTGGGTAGCTGCAGGGCCCGTGCCCGTGAGGTACTCGTTATCCCCTTGTCTGGTTCCCCAGGAGGTGACATCTTTGTATTTGTCGGTACGCTGGCTGTTGATTCCGAGGCCCGAAAGTCCGTGAATACGGCGGTTGAGGGGGTCGCCGGCGATCGCCTGAAATCTACCGTTAGACTGTTTGGTGATGCGAACGATCGAACCACCGAGATTGTACAGAAATTCGCCGAGGGTCGCCTGATTCTTTACCGATAAGTCTATACCGAGTACGGCGCGATCGGTGGTTGGAAATGGTGCCAGATCAGACGGCGCTTCCGGCGTCACTTTCGACATCGGAAAGCCTACATACTCGTGGTTAACCCAGAGATAACCGTCGTCATTGCTGTCGCGAAGGCCTACGAAGCCGGTGTAGTCGTTGTTGTAGCCGAAATAGTCTGCCGGATTGGGAAAAACTCGATCGCCCCAGCGGAGAATCACATACCGTTCGTATTCCGGCGGCACAACCACATCGTCAACAATGCTGTAACTCGTTAATTTACTATCCTGTGAGGCAGCCATCACTGTTCCCTGTCCGTTTAAGCCCGTCGGCATAAAGCTGGGCAGTTCTCGATAAATCGGCAGCGGGTGGGGAAGTCTTAACGCAGTGAAAGATAGCGGAACTACAGCTTCGGCCGAGGTGGAATTGATGCCGAATAGTGTTTTAGTTAGTTGAGGGGCAAGCACAGTGGTAGCCGCACTGCTGCCAAAGAAAATTAGCAGTTGTCGGCGAGTTATTTTAGACATAAATTCCTTTTCAAACCAACATCCCTAATCTGATGATTCCGTATGAAACTCTATCACTTTTAAATTAAGGGGAGTTAACCTGAAGGTTAATTAAAGTGGAATTATATTTGGGTTAATAATTGGTTATTGGTTGTTTGTTATTTGTTACCAATGCCCGATGCCCAATGCCCCATGCCCGATTTCAATCATCTCGAAAACCCGGATCATTTTCTCGGGATGTCGATCGACTCGGCGCAGGTACATTAATCACTTGCGAGAACCCAGAATTTGCGGGCGAAGTATTGCCGTCTCTGAATCCCAGCAGCAATTGAGCATCCGCAAAATATCTAGTCCACTGTTCGATTCTCGCATCTTTCTGCCAGTCGCGGCGCGATACTCTCGATCGCAAAACTGGAACTCTTTGTCGGCTGCGATCGGCTGTAATGATGATTGTAACTTCTGTTAATGCCGGATTTGCTTCAAACTCGCGGGCGATCGACTCTTTCGCTAAATCTTCCGCCTGCTGCACTAAACTCGCAAAAGATTGACTTCCGTCCGAATCTAAGGTAAGGTAGCGCTCTTTAGTTTCAGCCAAAGCTATCGATATACTTGCTGTTAAACTAATAATTGCTAGAATGACGGCCGACAATAAGCGTAGGTACAAATTCATTATGTTTCAAACTAAATACTACCACTTGCCAATGATAGTTAATAAAAATTAACCGACCGTTAAGCTTAAATTAAAATAATATTTTTTGTTATCAGAATGCGCCAAAAATGCAGCCATTAGGGGGAATTTTTCGCAAAAATACAACTTGTATGGGCGGATTTAACCCGAAATAGTTTTAGGTATCAAAGGATATCGATAAACGCGCCCCCGCCTTACTCTTCCCTTTTGCCTATTCCCCCTTCCCTCTTCCTTCTTCCTTCTTCCCTCTTCCTTCTTCCCTCTTTATGAAATCAACAAAATGTGCGATCGCCCTCGGTAGCAACTTAGGCGACTCCCTCGCCACACTCAAAAACGCGATCGCAACCCTCAACAACACCCCAGGAATAGCCGTAAAATCTCATTCAAGCTGGTATCAAACCGCCCCCGTTGGGCCGCCGCAACCCGATTACATCAACGCCTGTGCCATCCTAGAAGTGGCACTAGAACCCGAACAATTGCTAGCAACTTTATTAAAAATTGAAATAAAATTTAATCGAATTCGCAGAGAAAAATGGGGGCCAAGAACCCTCGACCTAGATTTGCTGCTGTACGACAATTTAATCCTAGAAACTCCGACACTGACTCTACCTCATCCCCGGATGACCGAAAGAGCTTTTGTATTGGTACCTTTAGCAGAAATTGCCCCGGATTGGGTGCATCCGGTGACGAAAAGTACGATCGTCCAACTCCTGCAAACAGCAGACTGTTCCGGAGTGCAAAAATTGCCCTTGTAAAAATTGAGCAAAATTCACGGATCGTACCAGTAAAAAAAAATGCAACCGTAGGTAAGCTCCAAACAGTGATCGTTATCAGTCATTCCCCATCTAAAATCTACAATCTAAAATCTAAAATCCTATGAGATCGCCTATGATGTCTTAAATCGCTGCCATCAAACATTATTCGCTTGTCGCTTATGTCGATCGGTCAAGAACTACCCCAACTCCTCAAACAACGCCTATTTTACCAAGGGCGCAAATTTAACTTTGACGTAGCCACCCTCCGTCTTCCCAACGGTTCCGAAGGCGAGTGGGAATGTATTCGCCACCCCGGCGGAGCACTTGCAGTTCCCGTCACCCCCGAAGGTAAACTCGTCTTGGTACGCCAATATCGCTTTGCCACAAAAGGGCGAATTTTAGAATTTCCCGCCGGGACAGTTGAAATCAATGAAAGCCCCGCCGAAACTATCAAACGCGAAATCGAAGAAGAAACCGGATATCGCGCCGGAAAATGGCGGAAATTAGGGCAATTTTTTCTCGCCCCCGGTTATTCAGACGAAATCATTTATGCTTTTTTAGCCCAAGATTTGGAAAAACTGGAAAAGCCGCCCGCACAAGACGATGATGAAGACATTGAAACAGTTTTATTCACCCCGGGAGAATTAGAAAAAGCTATCTTAGCTGGGGAACCCATTGATGCGAAATCAATTTCTAGCTTTTTCTTGGCACGTCCCTTTTTGATGTAAATAGGACTGACGAAAAAACCCGGTTTCTTATAAGAATCGTGCATCAAGCCGATAAATCTTAACTTAGAAACCGGGTTTTTGACCCCGCCTGTGTCCAGGACTGTAAAATCTAAAATCTAAAATCTAAAATCTAAAATCGAATGTCCGATCTAATTTTATTTTGGCACCGCCGCGACTTGCGTATTTCTGACAACATTGGACTGGCAGCAGCGCGCCAGCAAAGCCCGAAAGTAGTCGGGATTTTTTGTCTCGATCGCAATATCCTAAATCGGGATGACGTAGCGCCAGCTAGAGTCACCTACATGATCGGCTGCTTGCAAAAACTCTCCGCGCGTTACAGGGAAGCCGGCAGCCAATTGCTGATAATACAAGATGACCCGATTCTAGGAATACCGAGATTAGCAACAGCTATAAATGCTCAAGCAGTATTTTGGAACTGGGATGTAGAACCATACGCAAAACAGCGCGATCAGTCTGTATCAAACGCCCTCCAACAAGCAGGAATTCAAGTTCAAAATTTCTGGGATCAAGTCCTGCACGCCCCAGACGAAATTCGCAGCGGTACAGGGACTCCCTACACAGTTTATACACCATTTTGGAAAAAATGGAACAGTAAATCCAAAGCCCAACCAGTAGAGACACTGCCGATAACTTATCTGGAATTAATGACCGGATTAACCGCCGAAGAACAAGCAATTGCCAACCAAGCAGGTGCAATGGAAACAGTGCCAACAGCCTCTAGTTTGGGATTTATTTGGGAAAACCCATTAGTAATAGAACCCGGAGAAGATGCAGCGCAACAAAAATTAGAAGAATTTTGCGATCGGGCAATTTACGAATATCAAGAACAGCGCAATTTCCCCGCCATTAACGGCACATCCCAACTCAGTGCAGCCCTCAAATTTGGCGCAATTGGCATCCGCACTGTTTGGCAAGCTACCCAGATAGTAATGGACACTTGCCGCAGCGAAGAAGCGTGTACAAGCATCCAAACTTGGCAACAGGAAATAGCGTGGCGGGAATTTTACCAACACGCCATGTATAACTTCCCAGAATTAGCAGACGGCCCCTACCGTCAAGCATTCAAAGACTTTCCTTGGGAGAACGATGAAAAACTCTTTCAAGCTTGGTGTAAAGGCAAAACTGGCTATCCTATTATCGATGCAGCAATGCGGCAGTTAAATCAGACAGGTTGGATGCACAATCGCTGCCGCATGATAGTCGCCAGTTTCCTCACCAAAGATTTAATTATTAACTGGCAGTGGGGTGAAAAATACTTCATGCAAAAATTGATAGATGCCGACCTTTCTGCTAATAACGGCGGCTGGCAGTGGAGTGCATCAAGCGGCATGGACCCGAAACCTTTGCGAATATTCAATCCGGCGAGTCAAGCTCAGAAATTTGACCCGGAAGGCGAATATATTCGGCACTGGGTTCCCGAATTGCGCCGCGTTGATACGAAACTTTTGCTAACAGGAAATATTTCACCTTTAGAACGCCGACTTCTTCATTATCCCTCACCGATTGTAGATCACAACGAGCAGCAGCGCAAGTTTAAGGAACTTTACAACCAGCAAAAAAACGCAGATTAGACTTCTAGATTTTTGGCTACTGTTACCAGTAAATTAAGTTGAGGCGGCGCCGTGTCCACTCAAATTAAAAGATTGTATCAGTTATAATAAACTTAAATAAATCGGAGGTTGAAATGGTAACACTGCAATTAAGGCAAATCAGTGTACCCCCAGGACATAGAGTGCTGTTCAATGATGTCAATTGGCAGGAATTTGAAGCGATTTTAGAAGAGTTGGGAGAACACCGTGGCTCTAGAATAGCTTACAGTCAAGGAACGTTGGAGATTAGGATGCCACTACCAGAACATGAGAAAGCTAAAATCATTATTGGCTATTTAGTGAAAATTCTGTTTGAGGAACTAGAAATTGACTTTGAACCATTTGGCTCGACGACTTTTAAGCGAAAAAGTATGTTACAAGGAATTGAACCTGATGAATGTTTTTACATTCAGAATTACGCTTTAATGATTGGCAAAAAGCGGATCGACTTAACTGTCGATCCGCCGCCTGACTTAGCAATTGAAGTCGATTTAACTTCCAAGACTCAACTGGACGCTTACGAAGCTCTGGGAGTACCTGAAATATGGCGCTATGAAAATAAGAAGCTCCTGATTAATGTGCTTCAAGATGGGAAATATGTTGAATCGGAAATTAGTGCGATTTTTCCCAATTTGCCAATTATTGAAGCTATTTCTCAATATTGCGAACAAAGTCAAACAGCGGGCACGAGTCAAACTCTCAGATTGTTTAGGAAGTTGGTTAAAGACCAAATACAAAATTGATATGAAATCCCTATTCCCCGCACTGGCTGTCAGAACTCCGGCTTATTTACGATCGCAAAAAAGCCATTTTCTGACAGCCAGCCGCCTAATTCCGTTGTATTTTTAATTTCGCTTTTGGGAAATAGAGAGAGAGTAAGGGTGTTGACCTTGAGATCGATCGCCCACAAAAATAACATAAGTCCCCTTGTCCCCATAACCGGAAAATTCTACATTGCCCGCAGCAGCATTCGCCGGCAGCACGCAGAAACGCCCCCTCGGCCCCTGAATCATCAAACTTGGAGCTCCAGCGGTTTGTACTGCAATCCGCCAGTAAGGCAAATCCTGCGTTACTTCGATGACGTGGTTCGGTCCTTGGGAGACAAAACCGCAGTCGCCACTATTGTTCGGGCCGCCGGAAACTCCAGAAACTCGCAGCGGTTCGGGAAATCCCGGAGCAATTTGTAGCGGTTGGCTCCGAAGGGCACCGGCATCCGCTAAAATCATTGCCAAGGCTACGGTCACAATCGGGCTAAACCACAGTTTGCCGCGATCGCCCGGATAATGGATCTTCATGTTTCCTCACACAATGACATTTGGTTATAGTTCTTTGACGGTAGGGGATAATGGCTGTTCCAAACACATTAATCTAAAATAAATTCCGAATTTTTTTATGAATCCTCAAAATAACTTCAATTGGCAGCAAGCGTTCGGAGAACTAAAAGCTAAAGTAGAACGATCGCCGCTCATCACACAAAATTCAGACAGCTATCAAGCCGTCGGAACCTTCTACAATCAATTACTGGACAAGTTTCAAAGACTCCCCAAACCCGGGCAAGTGGCAGCCTTTGCCGTCGGAGCGATAATTGTCCTGACAGTCTTCAATAGCGTCGTACAGCTAATTTCAGCGCTGATGACTCTTGCCGTTCTCGGAGTGCTAATCTACATAGCGTATAAATTGGCAATTTCCCCCCAGTCCTCAAATACTAACGACAAATAATAGGAATTTCTAAATATGGCTAACCCCACCGCGCCCAGCGGCATCAATCAACCCGATCCGTCTTGGCAAACACAATCCAAGCAAATGCCACTGCTGGTTCGCAGGTGCGGCGCTTGGGCAGTGGAAATTTCGTTAATTGCGGCCAGCGCCCTCGTTCCCTTCAGTATCGGGGCATTGGTCAACCAGGAAACTCAAACCGTGCCGCTCAATTCCTCAGTAGCAGCAGCATCCGAAACCGTCGCCCGTACTTTGGGCATACCCGTGCGCGATCGCAGCCCCAGAGTCGCACCCCTAACTAATCTATTATGGTCAGCGGCGCTGCTGGCACCGGCAGTTTTAGCGGGGTGGCAACTGTTTTTGCTTGCCAGAACCGGTCAAACTCTCCCCAAACGCTGGTTCGGCGTCAAAGTTGTCACAGCGTCGGGTACTCCTCCGGGTTTTGGGCCAGTGCTAATTCGCGAAAGTTTGGGGCGCTGGGGAGTGCCTCTGGGCGTCGCTTACGGCATTTGGCGCTTGAGCGGTGCGTTTCCTGATTTGCTGATTTTAGGGGGACTCAGCGGCTTGGCAGTGCTCGCAGACGGCGCTTTTGCATTGCGCTACAAACGCCAATCCGGACACGATCGCCTCGCGAATACTTTGGTGGTCAATGCTCGATCGAATCAACTGTCTGCCGATCCTGTCCCGACTCAAGATTGGACTGAGGAAGACGCGCAAATTGCGGCTTTGGTAGTGACTCCACAAAGCGGCCTGAAAGCAAATGCCAGTTTGTGGAATTGGATGCGCCAACACCCAGGCACAACTTTAGTGATAGTTACCGTCGGCAGCGCGGGATTGATTTTAACTTTGTTTGTCGGCACTCTCATCTACACTCAAAGTCAAGCAAATATGCGGGATTCCCGGCAGCGGAACGACGAATTATTTGTAGCTTTAGTTAGCAAATTGTCTCCCACATCGGCTAGCGGGGCATCCGGCAGGCGATCGGCCATTTTGGCTTTGGGGGCGGTGGAAGACTCCCGCGCCGTACCCCTGCTAGCGGATTTGCTAGCTCAAGAAGACAACCGCGCCATGCTGGACGCGATCCAGCAAGCTTTAGTCAGTAGCGGGCCGAAAGCTTTGCCTGAGTTGCAGCGGTTGAATCAGGCCCTCAGCAACGACCTCGATTCCCTGCGCTTTGGCGGCAAGGCCCCGGAACGCGAGTTAGCAGCCGCCCGCCAGCGAACAGTACAAAGGGCGATCGGCAAAATTCTCACAGTGTATAGCAGCCAGCTCAACGGTGTCGATCTCAGTCGCACGGATTTAGCTCAAAGTCCTGCCGGCCCGTCTCAGTTTACTTTAGTTTTAAACAAAGTTGACTTGTCGGGAATTAAGTTGAGAAATGCCAATTTAACCAATGCCAGCTTGCAGGGAACTCGCTTTTACGGCACCGGCGAAGACAGGCGTCCGGGTACATTTGACGATTGGATTTCTGACTTGAGCGGCGCTAATTTGGAAGGAGTAAATTTGGTCGGGGCGTCTTTGAACAGTGCTATAATGAACCGGACTACTTTTGTGCGCGCTGTCATGAACAAAGCTAATTTGTCAAACGCCAATTTGAATTCAGCTAATTTCAGCAGTGCTATTTTAATTGGAGCCAATTTACAGGAAGCACTGTTAAAAAATGCAAGTTTTACCGGGGCAGATATAGGAAGCGCGAATTTGTCGCAAGCAGATTTGTCGGGTGCGCGTTTGGGCAAAGTGAAGGCTCAAGGTGCTCAGTTGTCCTTGACAAATTTGTCTAAATCGGAATGGCAAGGTGCTGATTTGTCCGGTGCTGATTTGTCCGGTGCAAACTTACAAAATGCCGATTTGACTTCGACTAAACTCACCAACGTGAATTTCAAAGATGCTAGGCTGCAAGATGCGAATTTTCGGAATGCGGAGGTGAGTTCGGTTGATTTTAGGGGCGCGAATTTAGCGGGCGCGAATTTTAAAGGCGCTGTGTTTCTGGGGAAAGCAGCTTCGGATCAATTTATTCAAAATCAGACTGGTAGTAAATCGGGTAGATTCCTAGGAGTTGATTTTGGGGAGGCTAAGAATTTAGATAAAAGTCAAATTGCTTACATTTGTTTGCAGGGGGGGATTCATCCGAAGTGCCCGCAGAAGAAGTAGGGATTGGTTGTTAACGAGTAGGCTAATACAGTTGAGCAACGAACAGGTAGGGTAATTATGAGCGTTAAGCGAATCATTTATCTCCTCCTAGCAATTCTGGGGCTTGTGCTGCCTTGGTACTATAACTTGCAGTTTTTTAGCAATGCTGGCTTGCTAGACTTTGTAAACGAGAGTTCGGCTAATCTTGCTGCGAAATCGGTAAGTTTAGATTTGTTTATCGCAACTGTAGCAGGAAGCACTTGGATGTACGCTGAGTCAAAACGATTGGATATAAGTTTTGTAGGGCTATACATACTTCTGGGTGTGCTTGTTTCGTTTTCATGTGCTTTCCCGCTTTTCTTGTTTGTGCGGGAAACCAAGCTGGAAAAATCAAGCGAAGTCTCAAGTTGAAAAGTTGTTCACCGATTAGTGGCGCGCAGCACAATAATTCGGTGCAGGCGATCGAGGTATTATATAATTTCCGGTAAAATCACCGTTATAGGTTTGTAGTGACGGCGGAAGTGCTCAGAATTTTATGAGGATTAAATTCCTCACTACAAACCAACGTGATTGTTGTCGTTCAATGGGACATAATGTTATATCGTTTCCGGTTGCACGAGCGAGATAATATAGAGGACACGGCGCCGTGTCGAAAGCTGTGGGTAATCTTAATTCCAATGCTACCGGATTTGATACTAATACCAATTTCATTCATTTCTAGCTAAAAACTTTCGTGTAGGGTTTCGTTCCACTGGCAAAACCTACTATTGCATTGTTTATTGAAATGGATATTACGCAATAGCATCCGAACTGGCAAGAGTCTCGAATTGCGCCAATAGCATTGCCTCACCATTATTTGGAGTTCCAAAAATTTTAGGTAACTGACCTGTTTCAGCGAGAACTTGTCTTACTTCTCGGTTAGATACATCGGCTAAATTTTTGTTATTTAGAATAGCATTAACCGCAGCGATACCCACACCTTGACCAACTGCAGCGTTGAATTCCACAATTCTGCCGACAGAACAAGCAAACCCTTCAAATCCAGAACACGGACTTACCACTGCCAGGTTAGGAACGTTTTTAATTAATGCGTGGCGGATGCCAATATTAAAGATAGGGTGTTTAAAACTCAGACTTTTAAACCATCCTAGACGGTTTGCTTTATCGCGAATACCCTGGATACCTCCCCGTACATCAAAATGATAGCTAAATGTTGCCAGGGCTTCATTAGCAGGTACGCCACCTGACAGCATTTGTGCGCCAGTTAAAGGTTCTACAACTCCCGTCACATTGCCGGCGTGTCTGATATAAAGTTCTGAGGCATAAGTAACAGAAGTAGCCCCCAAACTCCTCAGCCAAGTTGTAATAAATAACATCTCTCTTTGCATATTAGCCGTGGGTTTACTCCCGCTTCTGGCTAAGGCTTCCGCTTCGCTGGCGGTGACGGCAAATAAAAGCGCATTCCACGAAAGTCTATTATTTGGAAGTACGGCTATATTTCCCTCATCTAAAATTATGCCACTTTCAGAAAAAGATAGTTTTATTCCTCTAAAGGAGTGGTAAGCTACAGACAGAGCCGGCGAGCGAACATCGATGTAATCGTTGCCCGCCCACAGAGTTTTGAGATTGCCTTTAGTGTCTTTCATTTCCAGCCGGAGTTCTTCGGCTAGTTTGGCATCCTTGTCGGCAGCGTACAGCAAAAATTTTTGACTCTCTGCATCGGCCAGGTTGGTAAAGCGTTTTAGATAAGTATAATCGAATTCTTTCAGTGCTCTTGCACTGAGTCCTTGGGTTTCAAAAACGAGGGTGACTGGAAGTTCTGAGTTAGGCAGACCAAATGTTTCAAATCCCTTCAGCTTTCTCACACCAGCAGCTTGAGCTAATTCGGCATTGACAGTGGCATCAATAAATTGCTTGCCTGCATAAACTACGCCTTGAGAGGTGGTTATACTGGCAATTTTTTGACCTTCTTTACGAACTGATTTAATTTCTACTTTGCTGAGGAGATCTGCCCCAGCTTGTACTAGCATTTCTTTCAGCGCTGCACTGGCTTTGCGGGGGTCAAGTGCAATTGCCTTAACGCCGGATTTTTGCAGGAACTCTTTATAGATTGCCGCCGGTGAACCAAAGGCATCTAACTTTAAAGATTGTTGAAGTTGTTCACTAATCTGACTTCTATCTAAATAAGCAAGACCGCCTCTTACCAAATGCCCGCCAATTCCTTCTTGCAAGCTTGCTTTCGACATCAGTAGAATTCGCGGATAACGCTTTGTTCGGCGAAGATATTCTCTGGAGGCAGAGATAACAGCTAGAACTCCTGGAACTTCATCACCAAAACAGATGATATCGTAAGAACGCAGATCCATGACCATTATTTAATAACCTCTGTTGATTTTCATTTTTTCGAGCTGCATCTCAATGTTTGCCGTCAAACTCTCTGTTTTTTCCAAATCTAGCTGCATCTTTCCTGATTGTTGCGATAAATATTCACACATTCCTAGATGCAGCAACCGGGTTTTTTCCTGAAAATCTTTCGTTGAGGACGATCGATCTCGGTTGCAAAACCCGGTTTCTGAGCGTCTAGAGTCGATCCGTCTGGTACTCTTGATTGCCATCAGGTCAGATTATCAGGATCTATCCCCAACTCCCGCAATCGCTGAGCTAGTCGATCCGAACGTTCAGCCAGTCGATCGGCGCGCTGCGATTCCTGTTGGGCGCGCTGCGATTCCTGTTGGGCGCGCTGCGCTGATTCTTTCACCTGTTCTTCAGGAGTCAGATAACGTTTTCCATCGGCATCATACCAATACAACCACTCCCTTGTCACCCCAGAATAACTTCCCCTTTCAGAACCAATCCCTAAACCAATTTCAGACATCCAAACTGGATTTCCTGGCTGTAATTCATACTTTCCATTGACTAACTTGTGTACTTCTAAACGGGGTTTACGACGGCGGCGGGAAGAATAAATGACGTAATAAAGTACGCCTAAAGCTTGATATTCCTCCAACTTGGTGCTGTATTCCTTGCGATAAGTTGGGGAAACTACTTCCAGAACAAAAGTCGGCAGAACATTTTCATCCCACAGCACGTAACTGGGACGCAATTCTTCATCATAAAACCTTTCTACACCTAAACTCAAGAAAGCATCGGGTACAATGGCAGGTTTATCCGGGTGATGATAAATACCCATATCTATGCCAAAAAACCAGTCCATGCGTTCTGCCCAAAGTATGAGCAATATTGCTTTTAACAAGCCTGGTATTACTTCTTGCAGTTCGTTATCCACAGGCGTTTCATCTGAGTCTGGTAGTTCGTCGGCTGAGGGCCAGTGCCTCGGAAATTTGTAATCTAACATGGCGGCTTTCCTCAAAACTCATTAATATTATACCGTTGATTTGTTGAGCGATAGTATTTATTGAACGAACCGCGAAGACGCGGAGGAAAAGAAGAGAAGATGATAGATAATTTTGAATTAGTTAATCTGAATGAATTTTTGTAAAATATTTGCTGAGACTTACGCGATCGACTAAACTATTTCTAACCAGTCGGTTCTAATGGGGAGCAGCCGTTAGAGGAAACGGGGAAAGTTCGGTGCAAGTCCGGCGCTGTCCCGCAACTGTAATGAGAGTCATGTCGCTTTCTGAGTCAGGATGCCCGCCGATGTGTTAGTTTACATAGTCTCATCTGCGAGGTTCAGTGTGAAGGCCAGAAATCGGAAATTGGTCAGCTTGGGATTGATGGCTGGCTTGAGTTGTTATATTGTCCTAGGTTCGGCAACGCCCGCCGCAGCTATGCACATTTCGGAAGGTTTTTTGCCGGTGCAATGGGCTGCGTTTTGGTGGATGGTGGCGTTGCCTTTTTTTGCAGTAGGTTTGCGTTCAATTACTCGCATTACAAAAGAACACCCGGAACTTAAACTATTGCTGGCTTTGGCGGGTGCGTTTACTTTTGTGCTTTCTGCTTTAAAAATTCCCTCGGTAACGGGCAGTTGTTCTCACCCGACGGGTACCGGTTTGGGGGCAATTTTGTTCGGCCCTTCGGTGATGGCTGTACTGGGGGCTTTAGTTCTGCTGTTTCAAACGTTACTGTTAGCGCATGGTGGCTTGACAACGCTGGGAGCGAATATGTTTTCGATGGCAATTGTCGGCCCTTTCGCTGCGTATTTTATCTATCAATTGCTGTTGCGAACTGGCAGCCAGCGGGTGGCAATTTTTTGTGCGGCAGCTTTGGCAGATTTACTGACTTATGTGGCGACTTCGATTCAATTAGCGTTAGCTTTTCCGGCAGCCAGCGGCGGTTTGATCGCTTCGTTTTTAAAGTTTGCGGGCATCTTTGCTATCACTCAAGTACCCCTAGCTATCAGTGAGGGATTGCTGACTCTATTGGTCTGGAATTGGCTGCATTCTTACGGGAAGCCGGAGTTGGAAACTTTGAAATTATTGAGACAGGAGTCATAAGCCGTGAATCAAAAACCTACAAAAAATCACCAATCTACTTCGCGGCAAAATTGGCTTTTGGCTGGTGCTGTGATTGTTCTGGCAGCGTTTCCTCTCGTCTTTGTGCGGGGTGAATATGGCGGTTCCGATGACCAAGCTAAGAAAGCAATTACCGAAATTAAACCGGGTTATAAACCTTGGTTCAATCACTTGTTTGAGCCGGCTAGCAGCGAAATTTCAAGTCTATTGTTTGCGTCTCAAGCGGCGATGGGGGCGGGCGTAGTTGGGTACGTCATTGGGTTGTATAAAGGCCGATCGCAATCTCGGCAGCAGTCTGATAATAAATCGTCGGAATGAACCATCAGATTGATAGTCTGGCTTATACAAATCGCTTGCGGGGGTTGCCGCCATCTCACAAGTTATCCTTTGCGATCGCCCTTTTAATTCTGTCTCTCGTTTCTGGGGCGATCGTCCAATTGTCGATCGCCCTGTGGTTGGCCGTCTGGATCGTCGTCTATGCGGGTATTCCGGGGAAACTGTATTTGCGGTTGCTGTCGCTGCCGTTGATGTTTTTGCTGACAAGTTTGCCTGCTTTGGCGCTGGGTGCGGTTGCGGGCGATCGTATCCCCGCGATTCAGTGGGATATTTGGCAAGGTTGGGGCATTAGCATCGGCACTTTTTATATGTATGTGAGCCGCACGGGGATATACCAAGTGAGCTTGCTATTTGCCCGCGCCTTTGCCTCGACAAGCTGTATGTATTTCATTCTCTTGACGGTTCCATTTACCGAAATCTTGCAGATTCTCAGACAATTACGCTGTCCAGAGTTAGTCACAGAACTGCTATTACTAATGTATCGGTTTATTTTTAGCTTATTGGCGATCGCCGATGAACTTTGGATCGCCCAAAACTCCCGCTGTGGCTACCGCACTTGGAAGCGGGGAATGCACAGTTTAAGCATTTTAATCGGGCAATTGCTTCAGCGAACTTTGGAAAACTACCGTCAAGTTTCGTTGAGTTTAGTGTCGCGCGGCTTTAATGGAGAATTGCGCGTTTGGAATTCTTACCCTTATAAACCTTCGCGAAGATATACATTTGAAGCTTTGTTTGGTTACACGGTTTTAAGTTTGTTAAGTGTCGTATTCCAACGCTAAATTTATTTTTAGTCCTGGACAATGGGGGCCCAGAAACCGGGTTTTTTGACCGAATCTATGAACTATAACGTGTCTTTTCATAAAAAACCCGGTTTCTTTGGTCGGAGTGGGTAAGTCCTGCATTATATTCACGATTAGTGGCGGTGGCGGTGGCGGTGGTTAATATCAACGAGACTTACGCATCACAAGCAAAGAAACCGGGTTTTTACTGAATCTGCGGGTTGTAACCAAGTATTCTCGCAAAAAACCCGGTTTCTGAGCACCCGCGTCTCCAGGAATATTGTTGATGATTCTCGTATTCTCGTTAGTTTAGCGGGCCGGATTTGCATAAGGGCGATCGCACTTCCTGCAACAGCTATTACAAATATGACTTTTATGAACTTAATTAATGAATTATATGAATTGACGTGAACAGTAGTTGAATGAATAATTACAGTATCAAAATACCGAGAAAAAATCATGTATCAAGATACTAACAAAAAAAACAGCCTGCCGCCCATTGTTTTTATTATTGCCATCGGCTTAATTGGGTTTGGCGCATACAAATTCCTTCCCGGCTTATTGAAAGCCAAAATTTCAAATACACCTACATCTACCTCTACATCGACAACGATCACGCCTGGAGCGATCGGCAATCGCATCAGTTTTGGAAATCAAATATTGGTAGCCTCCCAAACAACAGCAGCCAAACAAGCAGGAGTTCAAGCTTTTGCTGAGGGAAATTACCAAGCTGCCGCCGCATCTTTTGAGAAATCGCTGCAACAAAATCGCAACGACCCGGAAACCATTATCTATTTGAATAATGCCAGAGCCAGCAATGGTTCTTACTTGAAAATTGCTGTCAGCGTCCCCATTGGTAGCAACCCCAATGTCGCCCAAGAAATCCTCCGGGGTGTCGCCCAAGCTCAGGATGAAATCAATACTAGCGGTGGCATCAATGGCGCAAAACTGCAAGTAGAAATTGTCAACGATGACAACAGTCAAGAGGTCGTCAGAGAAGTTGCAAGGACATTAACAAAAGATCCGAGTATACTAGCCGTAATTGGACACAATGCTAGCAACGCATCTCTCGAAGCTGCTCCGATCTATCAGCAAGAAAAACTGGTAATGGTTACACCGACGAGCTTTGCCAATAATCTATCAGGATTTGGCAGCTACATCTTTCGGACAGTACCCAATATTAGCTTAATGGCTGCTCCCTTAGCAGAATATGTAGTTAGAACAGAACGCACAACTAATATTGCCGTTTGTTATGACTCCCAAGCCCCGGATAACATATCATTTAAAGATGAATTTGTGGCATCTCTTACTGCTGCTGGCGGCAAATTAGTTCCCACTATTTGCGACTTTTCGTTACCCTCTTTTAATCCCGACAAAGCCCTTGCCGATGCTGTCAGCAAAGGTGCACAAGGATTGATGGTAGCGCCCCACATCGATCGCATTGACCGTGCCATTTCTCTGGCTCGCATCAATCGAGGCAAATTGCCACTCTACGGCAGCACTACGCTCTACACCTTTCAAACTTTAAAAGACGGACAAAGCGACGTTGACGGGCTTGTTTTGCCCGTTCCCTGGCATCCTGAAACTAATCCCGGTAGCCGTTTCCCAGAAAATGCCCGCCAGCGTTGGGGAGGAATTGTGAATTGGCGAACAGCAACGAGTTTTGACGCGACTCAAGTTGTGATCGCTGGCTTGCGGCAAAGCAATACGCGGGAAGGATTGCAACAAGCACTCAGAAATGCGAGTTTTTCGACAGCAGGATCGAGCGAGGATGTGAAGTTTTTGCCCACGGGCGATCGGGCTGGTAAGCCGATTTTAGTACAAGTTAAACAAGGAGGAAGCACTGGCTATAACTTTGTCCCGCTGCGGTAAGTTTGCTTTCGTGCGATCAAACTAATTATTCTTGTTGCCAGGCTCTGCCAGGGAATGCGTACCCGGAGGAAGAGCCTCCAAACAATATCAAAATAAGGAGAACAAATCATGTATCAAGATACTAACAAAAGAAAAAGTCCGCCACCCATTGTTTTTATAATTATTTTCGGCTTAATTGGGTTTGGCGCATACAAGTTACTTCCCGGTTTATTCGCATCCAAAAGTTCAGATACACCTACATCGGGAACGAGTCGATCGGGATCGAGTCCATCGGGTGCGATCGCAACTCGCATGAGTTTAGGAAATCAGATATTGCTGACATCGCAAACCACAGCCGAAAAGCAAGCAGGCGTTACAGCTTTTGCCAAAGGAGATTACAAAGAAGCTGTTCAAAAGTTTCAGGCTTCGCTGCAACAAAATCGCAACGATCCGGAAACGGTAATCTATTTGAATAATGCGAGAGTAAGCGATCGCAATTCTCTGAAAATTGCCGTCAGCGTGCCGAGCGGCAGCAACCCCAACATCGCCCAAGAAATCCTCCGAGGTGTCGCCCAAGCTCAAGATGAAATCAACACTAGGGGAGGAATTAACGGTGCCGGTTTGCAAGTTGAAATTGTCAATGACAACAACCGTCCAGAAGTTGCACGAGAAGTTGCAGCAGCATTAGCAAATGAGCCGAAAATTCTAGCAGTAATCGGACACAATGACAGCACTGCGTCTTTAGCTGCCGCTCCAATTTATCAGGAAAAGAAACTGGTGATGATCACACCTACTAGCAGTACGAATAATTTGTCAGGTTTGGGCAGCTATATTTTTCGGACAGTCCCCAATAGTCGATCGATGACTGCTCCTTTAGCAGAGTATATCGTCAAACAAGTCGGCAAAAGCAATATTGCCTTCTGCTACGACTCTCAAGCTGCTGGCAAAGCTTCGTTTAAGGATGAATTTATTGCCTCTCTTTCAGCATCAGGTGGCAGATTAGTTCCTATTGTCTGCGACTTGTCAGCGCCGACATTTAATCCTAACACTGCGATCGCGGATGCTGTTAGCCAAGGTGCACAAGGATTGATGGTAGCATCCCACGTAGAGCGCATCGATCGCGCGATCGATCTAGCCCGTGCAAATCAAGGCAAATTAGCGCTTTACAGCAGTTCAACTCTTTACACCTTTCAAACGCTAAAAGACGGGCAAAAGGACGTTGACGGGCTTGTTTTGCCCGTTCCCTGGCATCCTGAAGCTAATCCCAACAATCCATTTCCTAAAAATGCCAGTCAGCGCTGGGGAGGAGTAGTAAATTGGCGAACCGCAACGAGTTTTGACGCGACTCAAGCTGTCATCGCTGGCTTGGGGCAAAGCAATACGCGGGAAGGGTTGCAACAAGCACTCAGAAATCCGAATTTCTCGGCAGCAGGATCGAGCGAGGATGTGAAGTTTTTGCCCACGGGCGATCGGGCTGGTAAGCCGATTTTAGTACAAGTTAAACAAGGAGGAAGCACTGGCTATAACTTTGTCCCGCTGCGGTAACTTTGTTAAGTGCGATCGGGCAGGATGCCCACTTCACCATCAAATTAACTCTTTTTGGAACAGGCATCTTGCCTGTTTTTTAGCATGAATAAAATCAAAATTTATGTTTAACTAACATGATATTTAAGCAACAATGAAATGGGTAAATTAAAGGAGAGCGTTGTATACGATCGCGCCAGTTGAAACCATAACCTACACGGCTGAAAAATATCTATAAGCTGAAGTAAATTCTCAGGATCGGCATGAATTTCTCAATGGCAAAATTGTTCGGATGACTGGCGACACACCCCATCACAATATAGACTTGAAAAGGAAGTCTTGGCTCGACAGGAGGCCTAACCCCTACTCCCTACAAGAATTGTTGCAGATGTCCGATCGCTTTTTTGTCAAATATCCCAAATAGTGGTAATATCCCCGTATATCAATCGGCTCTGATGGAGAACAGCCATCAGACGCAAGGGGGAAAGTTCGGTGCGAATCCGGCGCTGTCCCGCAACTGTAATGAGATTATTGCCTCTCTGAGTCAGGATGCCCGCCGATTTGTTTACCTGTTGTTTTTCATCTGCGAGGTATGGATGATGGTGAGTTTATTATTTTTTTTATTATTGGATTGGGTTTTTTTAACCGCAGATATCAGCAAATAAACACAGATGAACGCTGATGTAATTTGATCGGGGTTCTGAAGCGTATTTTATTTTAATGGAAATGAAAACAAATGCGAATCGAAGATAGTGTTTGGCAGGGTAGTTTTGGCTACTGGCAAAACTTGTTTATTCATCAGAATATTTTGTCGATCGGACATACTGCTTGGAATGGCTTTTTGCATCGAGGACGAGGCTTGGTTGCTTGCAAAATCAATACTCCCATTAACGGCTCGGTGAATTGGAGCGTAGATACTATAAAGTACGATCTGCAATTTATTTCCGACTTGGAGGCAACCATTTATTTGCAACAACTAGAAATAGAGCAAAATACTGTTTCAAATCTGCTCCAAATCATTGGTAGCTACGAACCCAAGGAAGCAATTATATTTTTGTCGCTCGCCAACGCTCAGATTGATATCAATTTGTTGCAAAACTTGGCAATTTCTCCTGTTGAGTGCTATGAACAAGTATGCAAGCGCTGGGAAGAATTTCAACTCTGCCCGAAATCCTAAAACTTACTAAATTTTCCGAATGTCGCAGCCAAAATCCATCGAAATTTCCAAAGTAACTCGCTACCAAAATGCAGCGCTTAATTACTATTTGGGCCTGACAGATTCGCCCTACCTTCACTACGGCTATTGGGAAACCCTACCTGTGCCCGCTGACGAACTAACGATCGCACGATTGCGCCTGGCTCAGCAAGCTTATACTGTAAAACTGTTAGATGCGATCCCCAAAGGCACTCATACGATACTGGATGTGGGCTGCGGGATTGGCGGAAATGCGGCTTATTTGCTCGATCGAGGTTTTGCAGTGGAAGGGCTCGCACCCGATCCGTTTCAACAGCAGCGCTTTCTTAAGTGTACGGGCGATCGGGCAATCTTCCACCTCACGAGGTTTGAAGACTTCAAAGCAACCCATTTCTACGATCTTATTCTCTTTAGCGAAAGTAGCCAGTATATGTCGGCTGTTGATATTGCTAACGGTGCCGCCAAAATCCTCAATCAGGGTGGCTACGTGCTGCTGGCCGATATGCTGCGATCTGATGCTAATTATAAAGAGGGAATGTTCTCTAATTGTCATGTTGTTACGGAACTTCATGCAGCATTAAAGCAGGCTGGATTCACTTTAGTAAAAAGTGAGGATATTTCCGCCCATATTTTGCCGACTATCGATTTGTATGTCGATACTTTCCGCCGATATGGACTGAATACAATGATCTATGTTGCCGATTTGATTGCGATAACAGTTCCGCCAGTCCACAAATTCCTGCGCTGGATATTTCGCCGCTGGTTCAAGAAGTTGGTGGTTGAAGGATTGGAAGCGGGCAAACTTTTTGAGCAACATCTCTGTTATGAAATGCAACTTTGGCAGTTGTCAAAATCAGATCGAGGCTGACACAAATATAGCAATCCTAAATCATTTGTGAATTTCTTACTCCCTCCTTATCAAGGGGAGGGTTGGGGTGGGGTAAAAAGTTGACGACTGCTGCAAGGATTGCTATACAATAAAAATCGGTAATCGGTAATTGGAGGCCGAGCCTCCGGGTATTTATTCCCAGGCAGAGCCTGGGAACAAGGCTATAAAAAATAAAAAATAACGAATATGTCTGAATGGATTCTCGAATTCGCTGGCACTTCCTACTCCTATCCCTGCGGTTCGCGAGTGGCAATTCAGGGTTTAAATCTAAAAGTCCCCGCTGGGAAACGGTGCGGGCTAATCGGTCAAAATGGTTGTGGCAAAACTACCTTTTTTCTCTTAGCAAATGGCTTATATCAACCGCAACAGGGAATCATTAGCTGGCAAGGTGAACCCTTTCGCTACGATCGCAAATCTTTGATGCAACTGCGCCAACAAATCGGACTCGTCTTTCAAAATCCCGAACATCAATTAGTAGCTTCGACGGTAGAAGAAGATATTTCCTATGGATTGTACAATTTAGGCTTAAGAGAATCCGAAATTGCTCAACAGGTGCAGCAAGCGATCGAGCAATTCGATCTAAGCGAACTCGCCCGCGAACCAATTCACAATCTCAGTTTGGGCCAGAAAAAGCGGGTTTCCATAGCCGATATCATGGTTCTCAAGCCCAAACTACTCCTGCTAGATGAACCTACCGCTTATCTCGACCCGCGTCACACCCGACAACTGATCGGTTTACTTCAACAAATTCACAGCGCCGGAACCACCATTCTTTTAGCAAGTCACGACCTCGATTTCATCTACCGCTGGGCTGATTGGGTGTTTGTAATGGATCGGGGAAAACTGATTTTAGAAGGAACACCGGAAACCGTTTTTGCTCAGCGAGATGTCTTGGAACAATTGCAGCTTGGCGTACCGCTGGCGATCGAGCTTATGGAGCAAATCAGGGCGATGTTTCCAACAGACGATCGCTCAAAAATCCCTGCTTTCGAGCAATGGCAACAACAAATTTTACAAGCACGTCGGCTGCTTTAACGAGACTTAGACAATTGATAATTGGCGTTGCTGATTCACGGGATTCATCACCTGTGATGGGAAGTTACAAAACTCACCCGACTTCGTTTATAGCAATTGGGAAATCTTGAATTCATACCTGTATCCAGCAACGTGCCCGTGGGGGTAAGTTCAGATTACACATTACAAATTATCAAAAATTGATTTAGGAAAAAGGCGATCGCCCCACTGCCGATGGGTACGGTCAGATTGTCAATTCCCAGCTTGGAAACCGACTCCAAAGTAGCAGCAGCCAAAGCTACAACAGCAGACACAGCCCAAGTTTGCCAAATATTGCCTTGAACCGCCAGCAAAATCAAACTGCTAACAGCAAAACTCACCAAATACATAGTTGCAGAACCTTCCCAACTCTTCTGGATTCCCCAAACTCGATAAATATGTTTGCCGTATTTCTGGCCGATGACAGCAGCCAATCCGTCGCCCCAAGCCATGACTAAAATGCCCAAAGCAGCGTACTCCTGATGCTGTAGCGGCCAAAACCAAGCTACGAGAACGCTGATACTAACAGCATAGAAAAAAGTCCCCAAACTCTTGCGGTTGATACTGTTAAGACTGGGCAAAATCGGAACTTGGTAAGAAATTAGGGCGATCGCACCTGCTAAAACCCCCGCCGAAATCCCCACCCAACCGGGTATTTCCAGCCACCAAGCCAGCAAAATCACGTTCCCAGTACCGATGTGAACCACCTTCCGCGATACCTCAGCATCTACAGAAGTAAAGCGATTTAAGCCCTCAGCTACCAGTAAAATCAAACCCAACCAGACTCCCACGAGGGAAATTTGCAACCACACAGTCGGAATTTCAGAAAATATAGACACGATATTTAGGAAAAACTTATTTACATCAGGCACTCTTTACTACTTTAAACGTAAAGCGCGATCGCTCTGTTCGGTGTTGGGAGGATTTTCAACTGTCGCTACGGTATAATTTACTCGCTCTCCTGTGGTCGGTTTTGGAGACAAGGTGAGTTAGTCTAATAAAATTATTCGTTTGAAGTTTTGAGAGGCTCAGAGAATCTGATTACTATGCAGTATGTCTTAATTATTCATGAAGTAGAAAATTATGAAGCTTGGAAACAGGTATTCGATCGTGCTGAAAGCATCCGAAAAGAAGCTGGCGAGCGATCCTATCAGGTCTTGAAGTATCACAACGATCCGAACAAAATTGTTCATTTCTCCGCGTGGACATCAATCGCAGATGCTAGGGCGTTTTTTGAGTCGCCTAGACTGGTTAAAATTAGAGAAGAAGCCGGAGTTAAAGCTCCTGAGTTTATTTATCTAGACCAATTAGAGTCAGGAGTATTGTGAAAGACCTATTTGTATAATGTAAGTTGTTCAAACTATGTGATTATGTTTTGAGTATGTACGACGGTAGCTACTACCAGCTAATGGCTGAGTACAATTGCTGGATGAATCAAAATCTATATTCGGTCTGCTCGGCAATTCCTGATGAACAGCGCAAACAGGATATGGGTGCCTTTTTTAAGTCGATTCATGGCACTTTGAATCACTTACTGTATGGTGACAAAGCATGGATGGGTCGTTTCACTCTTCACCCATTTTCTGGGACCGTTATCGGTCAAGAACTGTATGCTGACTTTGAGGTTTTGAGAGCAGAACGGGAGACAACGGATCGGCAAATTATAGAATGGTCTAGAAACCTTAATTCTGACTGGTTGAGTCAACCGTTTGAGTACACAAGCAATGTAGATGGTAAATGTCGCGTGCTACCGACTTGGGTTCTGGTGACACATATGTTCAATCATCAAACTCACCATAGAGGGCAAATTACCACACTACTGAAACAACTTGGCTACGACCCAGGCGTTACAGATATTCCGTGGCTACCCGCTATATCAATCGGATAATTTCTGGTTGTAAACCGACACGCCAGAAAACTCGGCGGTTAAAACCTCATCTACAGTTGCCTCTCGTCCCAGCAGAGGGGGACTCAAGAAAATCAAGAATTTAAACCTGTTTCGGTGGGTTTTGTCTGTATAAACGTGATTTTAATCCCCGACTTTTCAACCCTTGCCTTGTGAGTTTTGTGTGTATAGACGCGGTTTCAACCGCCACGTATTCTGTAGAAATCCTCCGCCTTCACAACTCCCGTTTCATTAACTCTCGCACAAACTCAAACGCCCTTGGACGCAACTCCACTGGCAGCAACGACAATCCCAAACCCGCCCACATTTTCGCCGCAGAAATAGACTTTCCAGCTCGCACCATCAGGCGCCCTTTTGCAGTTTCACCCACCTCAATCAGCCGCAAACCTAGCGCTAATTGAGTTTCTGCAATCCTTGTAAGTCTGACTGTTTCCAACTTCTCCGACTCAAACTCGTAGCCGGTCAAATAGCGCAATTTATCGCTTAAATACGGAATTGCCCGATCGACTCCTTGCTGTCCTGCGTGAACTCGATACTCCATCAACAGCTCCGGCAAGTAATAGCACTTTTTGCCCGCAATCGCAAGTCTCACAAACAAATCGTTATCTTCGCAATTTTGCAAATTTGGCCGCAGAAATCCTACTTCTTCCAGGGCGCGGCGGCGAAACAAAGTTGCCCCTATTTGCAAACTCTGTCTCAGAAAAACTGTGGAGAGCAAATCTTCAATAATTCCAGCCGACAACTCGGTGCGGCCCCACCGCTGCGAATTGAGTTTCGTCTGGTTTTCGTCAATATAATTGTTAATGTCAATCACCCAGTGATCTGTACTGACAAAATCGATGCTGGGGTCTTTATCTAAAATAGCAGATGTCCGCTCTAGAAATTGCGCGCTCAGGCGATCGTCATCGTCAAACTTAATAAAATACTCACCCCTTGCTGCCGCAAAGCCCGATCGCATATTATTACTCTTGCCAATATTGTGCGGGTGGCGAATGTAGCGAATCCCGCGATCGACAAATTCCGACATCAACAGAGGAGTGTTGTCAGTGGAACCGTCATCACAGATAATTAATTCAAAATCTGTATAAGTTTGATCTAGCACGCTGGCGATCGCACAAGCCAGCAGATGAACTCGATTGCAAGTAGGAATGCAAACGCTAATTTTGGGTATTTTAGACAATTTTAGATTTGAGATTTAAGATTGCAAAAAAATCCTGAAACCATTGATTTTCTTCCTTCTTCCTTCTTCCTGACATCCGTTACATCCGTTACATCTTGTACATTGCTCGTTGCCGAACTTTCTTCTTCCTTCACTCCACAGTTAATTTTAAGTCAAACGAGCCGTACATTCGAGAATTAACTTTTGATTCACCAAAGCAAAAGGCTGAATTTCCAAAGCGCGACGAAAAGCTTGAATAGCATTTATGTATTCTCCCAAGGCAGCGTAGCACAAACCTAGACCGTGCAGCGCCCCAAAATGCACCGGGTTCAGTTTGAGGACGATTTCGCAGTCGTCGATCGACTTTTTATAATTTCCTTGGGTATAGTGAAGTACGGCGCGTCGGTTCCAAGCTTCAGCAAAATCCGGCGCTTCCGCAATCAGTTTCGTCAGCAAATCCAAAGCGTGGTGAACATCGCCTGCATCCAGCGAAACTTGCGATCGCCTGAGAATTTGCATCCCATAGTCACCTTTCTGGTTAAACCAAGTGCGCCAGAGTTCTGTAGTTGCCCGATCCCGCACGATTTCGTCGGACTTTTTCAAGTCTTCGAGCAGCGCCTTAACAGATAATTCGTCCATAGGTGCGAAGATTGTTAAAAAGATTTAATCAATCAATTTTATCGCGCAAGCGGCAACTTTATTTATTCCACATCCCATGAAGATTTTGATGCTTTCCTCGACTTTTCCCTATCCGCCAAGCCGCGGAGGAACTCAGGTAAGGACGTTTAATTTATTACAATACTTGAGCCGGCGGCATGATGTAATTCTCGGCACTGTACGATCGCCCGATGTCACCGATGCACAAATCGACACATTGCGCCAGCAAGTTGCAGAATTGGCAGTTTTTCCCCATCCGCAGACACCCCCCCAACCCCCCCTTGCTAAGGGGGGGCTAAGACTCCACCAGGAGACTGAGGAAGGATTTTTACCTCCCCCCCTTAATAAGGGGGGGACTGAGGGGGGGTTCTCTAAAATAATAGGAAAATTCCACAGATTTGGTCGATTTTTGCAGTCGGGTACACCTCCCAACGTACTCTCAAGCTACTCCCAAGCAATGCAGAATTGGGCAGACGAATTGGTAACAGCAGGCAAATGCGATGCTGTCACCTCCGAACACAGCGTTAATGAGATTTACGTGCGTCCAGAATGGCGGCAAAAACTGCTGACAGTGGCAAACATTCACAGTTCCGTTTGGGGAACTTGCAGGGAAATGTTAGCAACCGGCACGTCGGAAAAACCCCTGCGCGATCGACTAAATTTACCGCTACTCGCCCGCTACGAAAAACGCTACTGTTCCAAATTCTCTCGCATTGTTGCGACCACATCCACAGACAGAGAGCAACTCCTAGAATTACTGTTGCCTCCGGTTCAGGTGCGAGGAAAACAAGATTTTTTTGTACCTTCCATAGATGTAATTCCTAACGGCGTAGATTTAACCCAATTTCCGTACCGGTCGATCGATCCGGGAGGACATACCTTAATTTTTGCAGGCGCCATGAACAATTTGCCCAATATTGACGCGGCGCGGTTTCTCAGTTTGCAAATAATGCCGCTTTTGCAGCAGCGCTATCCCGATGCTACCCTCACCTTAGTAGGGGCTTCGCCAGTCCCGGAAGTGCTCGCCTTGGGGAAACTCCCCGGAATTCAAGTAGTAGGTCGGGTGCAAAGGGTGGCAGAATATTTGCATCAAGCTGCTGTTTGTGTGGTGCCGATGCGGATTGGTTTTGGGATTAAAAATAAAACTTTGGAGGCGATGGCTGCGGGAACCCCCGTCGTTGCAAGCGATCGAGGTTTGGAGGGTGTAGCCGTCGATGGCGGCCCACAACCGAGAAGGGCCTTGCGGGCGAACAAAGTTCAGGAGTATGTTGAGGCGATCGCCAGTTTGTTTGAAAATCAGCAGCTAAGACAAGAACTCTCTGTCAACGCGCGATCGCTCGTTGAAAGCCAATACACTTGGGATATCATAGGTCGGCAGTACGATCGGCTATTGCAATTTTAAACTCTAAATTCTAAAATCTAAATTCTAAAATGGCATGATGGAACACAAAATTAACCCCTCAAAAAATCGAGCCAAACCCCCAGAAAATCGCCAAGTTGCTCCTCCTCCTACAAGACGCCGGCGCCAAACCCGACGCCCCAAAAATCTTCAAGAGTCCCAGCTTCCAATACCTACTACCCGAACTCGCGCGAGATATCCCTGGAAAAGACTGGTAGCTAATTTGACAGCCCTCAGCGTCTTGGCTGGCTGTGCAGCTTTGATGGGAGGCGGCGCTTGGCTGAGTTATCAGCTAATTGTCGATCCCAATGGCAACAGGTTGATCTCTCAGTTTGTGCCGGAATGGTCGCGCCTGCCTACAGGTAGCAGAGATTCGATCCAAACTCTCGATCAAATCAAAGGCAGCATCCGCAAATTGGGATTTGTAACCGGAGAAGCCCTGCCGCTTCCCGTCGATCGATCCCGCGATAATTCTATTTCCGATTTGCTCTTGCCGGTGATGGTAGAAAGAACTGTTAAGGCTTCTACGGTTTGCAAAAATCCTTGCCGTCAAATTGTCGAACTTCGGGTGTACAAGCGAGTACAGTTGCCCGATCGCAGTTCCGATAAAGAGCAGTATTTTCAGCTAGCAAGTTCTGTGAACGTAGAAGGCCCGGCGGAATCTTTTGTCATTACTTCTTTAGCTGACTCTACATCTGACAATCAAGCCTCGAATCAGTCCCTACCTCTAACAGAACTGCGCCGCTTTGACGGAAAGCCTCCAGCCTCTGGCATTTGGTTTAATGTCAGCGGTCAACTAAAGCGGGGCGACAGGAAAATTCCCTACGGACAAGTCGTTCGCTACAACCCCAGCCAAAATCATTTAATGCCGCTGTTGGAGTGGGCGAGTGCGGCCGGACAACCGCCGAATTGGCAGCAAATTGTTAAGGGGGAAAACCCACAATTGGCGATCGACCAAACAGTGGGTTTAGAGCCGCAATTTACGCTTTATCAAATTGGCCCGCGCAAATTTTTGCCGAACCCCGTTCAGTTAACTGCGATTTCTTTAGAAGAAATTGCTTTCAATGACGAGACTTACCAAAATGGGCTGCGACTGGCGAAAAGCGGGCTGTGGTCTCCAGCATTAAATGTCATGCGTGTGGCGAAGGGGAAAGCGGGCAAAAATTGGCCTGCCGTCGCGCAAGCTCAGCTAGAAACGATCGAATTTCACGCTAAAATTACTCGGGCTCAGGCGATCGCATCTTGGGCCAGTCCCGGTCAACAAGTTCTCGCAGAATTGATCGACGGCCGCTGGGCCGAAGCTTTGCAAGTATTTGAAGCCGATCCGAGCAACAGTAACGAAATAGCCACAACCCTCAAAAATGACAGCGGGCGGATCTGGAACCGCATAGACGCCGCCTTGAGAGTGAATGCCGCTGACGCCGATGTCAAGGCTTGGGGCGCCCTGATTGTAGCTTCTCAAGACGGAACTCGCGAGGCGATGAATTGGCTCGACCAGCAATCAGATACTGACAGCGAAACCAGAATTCGAATTCGGAATTTGGTCAACAAACTTCAGGAAGCAGTTTCTCAGGCTGAAAGTTTAGAAGCCCACAAGAGTCAAATTATGGGTTCTGCTACTTTAATTAACAGTGTCAATCCCGCTGAGTGGCTGGAACCCGAACCGAACAACGAGTTAAAATTGGCGGGAGAACAAGTTTGGTATCAGGTGCAAGTAGCGAGTTTTTACGACGGTAGCCGCTGGGTTAATTCGCCCTTTTCAGATGTAGAAGTGCGTTCTTTTCCTGCTACTCAAGTTAAGTGGCTCTGGGGGCGGCTGGGATTACTGGCTGACCCCAAGATTAAGATTGAGGTAGCGATGGCTAACGGTCAACAAAGAGTTGCTGTGGGAACGGTGAAAGCAGTGCAGATTCAAGACGGAAGTCTGCGCTTGCTGGCGGCAGTTGACAAGCGATCGTAATCTGGCAGAAAGCATTCGGCAGATAGAACAGTCCCGGAGGCACTGTTGACACAAAGAAACCGGGGTTTTTTACCATTTCTGCCGATTGCAACAGAAGTATTTTCGTAAAAAAACCCGGTTCCTTCCACCTGTACGTCCAAAACTAGGAATAAGAAAAATGCTTTCTTCTTCCTCTTGGGCAACTCCGAAAGAGGCGCAATCTCAAAACTCTTCCCCTCTCCACTTATGGCTCTTGGACAACAATGCAGACAAAAATTTTGTTAATTTAATTAACACAAGTTGCACACAAAAAACCCAGAGATGTCAAATGGCGCCCTTTTTAGAGAGTGCTGCAATCATCTGCCGTTTCACCGCTTTAGCCCAAAGCTCAAACTCCAAACTGTTGATATTGTTGATTTTCACTTCCTCAACAGGCTGAGTTGGGGCTTCTTTCTGTGCTGTAGTCTCCATTGTTTTTTCCCTCGTCAAAAAATGTTAGTAGTCTATCGCAAACGGTTAGCATCATACATCTATCTTATGAACTAATTCCTGCAATTAATTACACTAAAGGCAGAGATTTTACCCATAAGATGCAGTAAATACATTGAGATAATGCAATTTACGAATTAAACCTAAGAAAATCCTACAACCCTTGCTATATATAGGCTTTCCCTGACATTAAAATCTTACAATTTACATTGTGTGGCACTATCAAACCAATGCTTATGTTAGTAAACTTATTTTTAAATGAATGTATTGGCATATACAGCCCAAAATCATTTTATTGAATTCACATAGTGCCGTAAAGCCGATCGCCCGCATCTCCGAGTCCGGGTACAATATACCCGTGCTCGTCCAAACACTCGTCAACAGCAGCCGTATAAATCTGCACGTCAGGGTGTTGTTCGTGAAAGTGCTTAAGTCCCTCCGGTGCCGCCAGCAAGCACAAAAATTTAATAGACTTCGGATTAACTTCTTTAAGCCTATCCACTGCCGCGACTGCTGAATTACCAGTAGCCAACATCGGATCGACAATTAAAACATCTCGCTGTTCGATATCCTGGGGAACTTTGAAATAATATTCGATCGCCATCCGAGTTGTCGGATCGCGGTACAAACCAATATGTCCTACCCTCGCAGACGGAATCAGTTCTAAAATACTATCTAACAGTCCCTGACCTGCGCGCATAATCGAAATAATAACAATTTTCTTTTCTGCAGCCAGCACCGGTGCATTCATTTTGGCGATCGGCGTTTCTATTTGTTCGTATTTTAGCGGCAAATCTCGCGTCACTTCATAGGCTAGCAGCATCCCAATCTCTTTCAGCAGTTGGCGAAATTTCGCCGTACTCGTTTGAGTTTGCCGCATGAGAGTTAACTTGTGCTGTATCAAAGGATGGTCAATGACAGTAACTTTAGCACTCATTTTTTTGAATAATTAATTTGCTTTATTCTAACTTATCAGCCATGGAGGCATTCTTGACGCAAAAAAACCCGGTTTCTGCGGCCCCTGCGTCCTGGACTACTTATATCAAACCCCTATTGAAAACACGAATACCGCGCGAATAAAATTCGCTCCTACAATTGCCTTTCGTCCGCCCAAGGCGACACTAAGTATGCGAGTTTGGAAAATAGACAAATATGTCATTATCTCGTTTCTCTCCTTCCTGCACTCTTCCTAAGAACGCATATCCGCGCCCAAAACCCTCCCCACTGGTTTCGCTGTCTCGTACTCCATCCAAGCCGATTAACACAGGTCCGGAGTTTCGCCCCGAAATCTTCCGGAACTTTTACCAACAGATATGAATCTTAAGAAGTATCAGCAGAAAATAGTTTTTTCGATTAATTCACTAATCGAAAAAACCTGAATAGGAACTGCACATGAGGTCATAAGCTTGGCTTGAATGGCTTTTCATCTTTCCACATGAAGGTGGCCCTATCCAAGTGTAAAAAACATTACCTAAATTCAGTTCCAATTTTTTAGGGTGCTCCTAACATACAAGTGAACTATTAAGGAGAACATCCATGAAGTTTGTAAAACTATTGCTAGCTACGGCATTAATGACTGCTTCTATCAGCCCCGCTTTGGCTAATCCTACCGTTCAAATTTTAGGTGCAAGCTACGGCGGTAGCGGTTGCCCAGATCGCTCCGCCAGCGTCAGCGTCAGCCCCGACGGTCAAGAACTCACCATCCTATTTGATAAGTTTGCAGCCCTGGGAAATGTCTCAACAGAAAGCCGAAAAAGCTGCAATCTGAGCATTCCCATCAAAGTACCCCAAGGTTACCAAATTTCCATCTACGATGCTGATTACCGCGGCTACGTTGCTCCTAAAACCACAGGCAACCTGCGAGCAGAATACTTTTTCGCTGGAGCCCGCGGCCCTGTTTTTAATCGGAATCTCAGCGGCGAAACTAACTACAATGTTCGAGATAGCTTAGCCACTGTAGCGAATGTTTGGTCTCGCTGCGGCGACAGTGTAAATATGAGAGTAAATGCTGCAATGACAGCCCGCGGTGCCGGCATGGCCACCGTTGACTCCTTCGATTTGGCTCATCGCGGTTTAGTTTATCACGTCAAATATCGCACTTGCCGCTAAGCAGCTTGTGGGAGTGTAGTGTGAGGTATAGTTTTCAGGTTTGAATTTTGAATTTTAAGTTGGAAGAGGGGATAATTTTCCCTCTTCCTTCTTGCTTCTTCCCTCTTCCTTCTTCCCTTTTCCTTCTTCCTGACATCCGTTACATCCGTTATAGAATCCGTTGCCGAACTTCCCTCTTCCTTCTTCCCTCTTCCTTCTTCCCTCTTCCCTCTTCCTTCTTCCCTCTTCCTTCTTCCTTCTTCCTTCTAAAACACAGTGCCGTCACTTTCAATCAGAATTGGCGGCACTCCACCAGCCCTCAATTCTCCCGCAATTTTCCGCCCCGCCGCCCAAGTTCCTCCTTGCAAAATCTTCACCAGCGGCAAGTCTGTCGCACTCAAATGCAGCTTTTCTCGAATAGCTGTGGCAATTTTATCTAAAAGATTCACAGTCAGCGATCGCCATTCTACTATAACTTCAGAACCAGGCAAGTAACTCTGCTCAAAAATAGCCGAATCTTTTGTCCGCAGCAGCCCGATATCCAAACACAAACCGCCGTTGCGGTACTCCGGCAATCCCGTTAACTCATCCAATCCGGCGACTTCTAAACCAAGTTCTTGCAGCGGTTCCAACAGCGAATAAGTCAACCACTGCGATAGTTTGTGAAACGGCACGAATTCATCTCCCAGATTTTCTCCTGTTAAAGCCGGATGCCGCCAAACATCGCCTAAATTAACGCCACCAATTGCATATCTTCCCGGCCAAATTTCCCCAAAACCTGTCAAAACAGCGCTCAACACTTCAGAAGCCTTCACAGTGTTGACTCCAGAAACCCGACTGTCGAACAAGTATTTTGCCAAATTGCCGGGACGCGGGTTGGCGCAACCAAATAATAGTGGATGTTGGCAAATCGCCTTCCCCAAACGCTGCAATAATTCTAATCGACCTGTTAAACCAACTAGCGGATTGTCTCTACTTACCTGAAATCCTGCAGCTAAGGTTTCGAGTTTTAATTGAGACAGTCCCTGAGAATCCGCTTGCCAAGGAAAATCGGGATTGCTGGAAAAAACACCTTGACAAAACATCCGCAAGCTGGCTATTGCTAACCCTTCAGAACGGCAGTAAACCTGCCCGGTTTCTGGTTCACAATACTGCCAATCTGCACCAGCACCCGCATCGAGCAAAACGCTGATAATTACTAAATCAAATTTGATCTTAGCTTGCTCTATGAGTGCAAATTCTGCTAAAGCTGCATCCAATTCGGCGAGTCGCGACAAGTTGCCAGCTTCAAAATGTCGCCAGCGACTGTGAAAGGGAATGTTAAAATCGGGATAATTTTGGCGCGTTGTATCAATTACATAATTTGCTGCGTTGTCGAGTTGGGATAAATCTACGCGGAAGTAGCGAAGTTTGTCCAGGCGGGCTAAATCAAAAAGCCGATCGCACTTTTGGCGAATAGCAGCCGGCGTTCTCAGATATTCTACAGTCTCAATTTCAATATTTTGCAACTTCATACCACCAAACAGCGGTAAACATCGTTTTCTCGAAAAAAGTCAAACTGACTGTAATCTAAAAGATTATCTAAAATCGCATTTTTATCGATTTTGATCAACTTATATTCCCACTTCGACCCGCTGACTTCGCGTTTTATGTGATCGGAAACTATCACCGAGTTTTTTTCTTTCCCCGGAGATACTATTTTACTTAAATCTTCCAGCCTGTCGGCTATGTGAATATCTTTTCCGTAAGTGCAAGACCTAAATATATATAGATTTCCTTTCGCAACTCCCACCGACAAGCCACAAGGTATTTGATTGGCGTTAATAAAAAGTTTCCAGTTCTCGCACAGACTTTCCATTGCCGCTAAGGCTGAGTGAGCTTCCGGGAAAGTCAACAAATGCGAATCACCAACAATACTCCGAATTGTGCCGCCGTATTCTTCGCAAATTGTTTTTTCAAAAGTATCAAAGTTGGTGAGCAAATATTCAACATCTTTGATAGAATTAGATTCTTGATAAGCTATAAAACCTCTCAAATCTGCTTTAATTATTGCTTGATTCTTGATGATTCGCGTTTTGTAACTTTGGTCAACTTTGTATACTTTTTCAGGTTCGCTCATCCCTTTCAAAGAAAACTCGTTGACAAAAGACGTTTGCACTTCTGCTTTGTTGAGCGCCAGCCATGCTGCTTGGGACAAATATATTTCATCCGGCGGAGTTACTGATTCTATGCGCGCTGTTAAATTCACAGTATCGCCAAAGATATCTTTATCTTGATGCAAGACATCTCCTAATGTAATCGACACGCGAATAGCCAATCGTTCGTCGTTCGCCTTGCTAGATTGTTGCGCTCTCAATTCTTGCTGCATTTCTATGGCTGCTACCGCCGCTGCTGTGACGCTGGGAAAAATTATCCAAAATGAATCACCTTCCCCTTTAATCACGCTGCCTTCATTTCTGGCGCTAATATCTGAAACAAAAGTTTTATGCTCGTTTAACAAACTACTCAAGTCCGACTGAGATAATTTTTTGACTCTGACGGTATATCCGCAAATATCTGTTTTTACGATCACACTAGAACGCAAATTAGCCATAATCTACCCTGACTGATCAAAAACCAGCAATAAATTTTGTTTAGCAAAGACGCGATTGTTCGCGTCCCATCGGTCGCGTCTTTGCCCTCTTAATCTCCTAAATCGCGTCCGATCGCTTCTGCAAGAATTGTAGCATCTGGCACCGGGTCTGGTGTGTAGTAGCCGGCGGCTTTTTTGGCGACAATTTCGACTTGTGCGTCTGCAGGAATCCAATCTTCTGGAATGGGGATGCGATCGACCACCTGAATGCCAGAATTGATAATCGCATTGTATTTCATATCGCTCATAGAAACTAAACTGTCAATTCGAGAGATCCCCAACCAGTGCAGCACGTCTGGCATTAGTTCTTGAAACCGCATATCTTGAACTCCCGCAACACATTCAGTGCGCGTAAAATAGGCATCAGCGCGATCGCCGCCTTCCTGCCGTTTTCTGGCATTGTACACCAAAAACTTAGTCACTTCCCCCAAAGCTCTCCCTTCCTTGCGGAAGTAAACAATTACCCCAGAACCGCCTGATTGTGCCGTTTGGATGCAAATTTCCATCCCGTGTACCAAATAAGGGCGACAAGTGCAGATATCGGAACTGAAGACATCAGAACCGTTGCATTCATCGTGTACCCGTACCGCCAACTGCTTATCCGGGTCAGAAATATTCGCGACATCGCCAATAATATAAACCGTAGTTCCGCCAATTGGCGGCAAGAAAACGTGCAAGTCCGGCCGCGTCACTAAGTCCGAGAACATTCCGCCTGTTTCCTCGAACAGGACACGGCGAAGAACGCTTTCTTGGGCGCCGATCCGCCTAGCAATTCCCGGCAAATACCACACCGGGTCGATCGCAATTTTAGTTACTGCTAAATTGCCACCTGCTTTGACTATTTTGCCATCAATTTGCACTCGCCCCTTAGCGATGGCATCTTGCAATTCCGGCATATTAATGTGAGCTTTAGTGACCGCAATTGTCGGTCGAATATCATATCCCTGCTGGATAAATGAAGTATAAACTTCGCTGACCAAACCCCCAAAGGGATCGAGAGAAACAATCAAATTGCGATCGCCCCAACTCGGGTGCGGCCCGATGTGTGCGGCCGGAGAGGTGTTGGTAAAATCAGGGCGGTGATCTGCTTGGAGTGCGCCGTTGGCAACTGCTAGCGCGCGATAAACAGAGTAGGAACCCGAATGAGTGCCGATCGCATTCCGGTGAGACGATTTGGTGAGGCTACCAATCACAGGCCCCCGTTTCAGCGGATCGATTTCTCCCCAGTAAATGGGATGAGGTTTTGTGCCAGATCTGTCGGGATGGGATGTTAAAACTATATGCTTGGGTTTTGACACAGTTTTTTTGGGATATTGCTATGGATGCTGCTGTTAATTGAAAGTGAAATTGCAATTTGAAGCAGTGATTTATGATAGCAAACGGATTCAGGCTGTGGAAGTATCAGGCATAGCCAAACTCGTGACGCTGATTTTCGCGCTGTCCTGAAAATATAAAAATTTTGCATAAGTGCTTCAGTGATTAGGGCGGGAGTACAAACAGCAAAGCTACCTATTTAATCCAAGTTTCTCTAGCATTTATATTTTCTTTCTGCATGATATTTGTTTAACTAACCGCAGAGAGCGCAGAGGCCGTAGAGAATCTAGAAAAGAGAGAAAGAGGAAAAGAGAGATGTTCACAATTCCTGCAAGGGTTGTTATAGTTACAACTGGTAGCCAGTAATTATCAACAAAATACTAACTCACAAAATTAATGTTGCCAAGTACATCTAATTATTTGCTCAAAAATGGTCGCGTACCCGCGTCTCTTCTAGAGATGAAATCGATCGCGCCCTCAGCTTCTACTGTGGCGACAACGGGGAGTGAGAACAATTTTTGTTTGGTGGATATCGAAATTGCAGCGGGTACGATCGCCCAAATCATCCCAGCAGGTACAAAACCTGTATCCTCCTCTGAATATATCCCAGTTGTAGATTTGCAGGGGGGCTTAATCTGGCCTTGTTTTGTGGATATGCACACCCATTTAGACAAAGGCCACATTTGGGAACGATCGCCCAATCCCGATGGAACTTTTGCCAGCGCGATCGAAGCAGTGTGCGCTGATGCCCAAAAAAACTGGAATGCAGAGGATGTTTACCGGCGGATGCAGTTCGGCATCAAGTGCAGCTACGCCCACGGAACCAAGGCCATCCGCACTCACATCGACAGCGCGGGCGAACAGGGAACCGTTAGTTTGGAAGTATTTGAAGCGCTGCAAGCCGAATGGGGCGATCGGCTGATCTTACAAGCAGCTTCCTTGGTTTCCCTCGACTATTACCTGACACCCGCAGGCGAAAAATTAGCCGATCGCATTGCCCAAATTGGCGGCATTCTCGGCGGCGTCGCCTATATGAATCCCGACTTAGACAAACAACTCGATCGAGTTTTTGCCTTAGCCAAAGAACGAAATTTAAACCTCGACTTCCACACCGACGAAAACGACGATCCAGATTCAGTAACATTGCGGGAAGTCGCAAAAACCGCCATCCGCCATGAATTTGGGGGTCAAATAATCTGCGGACACTGCTGTAGTTTAGCCGTACAACCGTCTGATTTAGTAACAGAAACTCTGGAATTAGTCAAGGAAGCAAATATTGGCATTGTCAGCTTGCCGATGTGCAACCTTTACCTGCAAGACCGAGAATCTCAGCATACACCGCGCTGGCGGGGAGTGACACTGCTGCACGAACTCAAAGCAGCAGGAATTCCCGTTGCAGTTGCTAGCGATAATTGTCGCGATCCGTTTTACGGATTTGGCGACCATGATGTTTTGGAAGTTTTTAATATGGCAGTCCGCATCGCTCATTTAGATAGGCCTTATGGAGACTGGCCCTGTGCAGTTACAAAGACTCCAGCCGATTTAATGGGATTGCCGAATTTAGGGCGAATTGCAGTGGGTTTACCTGCTGATTTGATTTTGTTTAAGGCGCGGAATTTCAGCGAATTGTTATCTAGAGCGCAGGGCGATCGCACAGTTTTGCGGCAGGGCATTAAAATTGATACAACTTTGCCCGATTACCGCGAACTCGATGATTTATTAGCAACTTAAATCTGACATCCTGCATCAATCTCAAGAACAGACAAGATGCCTGTTCCACAAAAGATGAATTTTCTTTATACTCGTTACTAGGCTCTGCCTGGTAACGTATATCTGGAGGCTCTGCATCCAATTTTCCTGGCCGTAATGCGAGGCAGAGCCTCTAAATCTCGGTTCCCAGGCAGAGCCTAGGAAGCAGTTAATTTTTAGGTAAGCTGTGCAGTGCCTAAGCTACATTTAGATGTTCTACACAACTATTATTATTGTCAATTGGCGACTAATTTGATATAAATATAAAAGCTAATTTTATTGAGGATGTTTTAAGTGAAAGCAGTTATTTTATTGTCGGGAGGGCTGGATTCCTCAACAGTTTTGTATCAAGCCAAAGCCGACGGCTGCGAGTGTTACGCGATTTCCTTTGACTACAAGCAAAGGCATCGGCGGGAGTTGGAATCAGCAAGGGCGATCGCACTTGGTGCAGGCGTTAAGGCACATCAGATAGTAAACTTTGACTTAACACTGTGGGGCGGTTCCGCTTTGACGGATAATGAGATGGCATTGCCGATCGATCGCACTCTGGGAGAAATGTCTCAAAACATCCCCACTACTTACGTTCCTGCTAGAAATACGATCTTTCTCAGCTTTGCCCTCGCCTACGCAGAAACTCTAGCAGCCGATCGCATTTACATCGGTGTCAACGCTTTAGATTATTCCGGCTATCCCGACTGCCGCCTCGATTACATCCAAGCCATGCAGGAAGTATTTCGCTTAGGAACAAAGCAGGGCCGAGAAGGAAATGCTATTAATATTATAACACCTTTGATCGAACTTAAAAAAACAGAAATTATTCAATTAGGCAACAAATTAGGAGTACCTTGGGAGCAAACTTGGTCTTGCTACGCAGGCGGGGAAACTGCCTGTGGCGTTTGCGATTCTTGTCGGTTGCGGCTGGCAGCTTTTGAGGAATTGGGGCTGAAAGATCCGGTGGCTTATGCTTAAACAGTATTCCGAGTCTGCGGTTGAAATTGCACCTCCCTAAACTCTCGTTTCTCTCTAAGAGACTAAAGAATAAACGGGGTTGCTAACTCAGATTTGGTATAAAAAGTTGCGCTATTTTGATCGCCCTTTTCATCAAAATCTTAATGAGAAAATTTTCCCACACTACTCAACCCGCTATTCTTTCGCCCTTTCCCCACAACTTCCTCATCGGCTGCTGTAACTTCATCTAGAACTCGATCGCCCGCAGCGTCTTCCAACAAGTGAATTTGAAGTTGATCCAACCGCGGCCCGGACACAGAAACAACCGTAAGTTCCACATTTTCGCCGCGCCAAACTTCCCCCACCGCCGGCATTCTTTGCAACTGATAGCTCAGAAAACCTCCGATTGTCTGATATTCGTCAGTTACTGGCAAATCCAAATTCAATATTTGATTCACATCATCTAAATTTAACTGCGCTTGCACTAAATAAGTGCGATCGTCCAATACTTGCAAAGCTATTTCTTTGCTGTCGGGTGACTCGTAGCTGCGGCCGATAATTTCGGCTATCAAATCCCTCAGTGTCACTAACCCGGAAATGCCACCAAATTCATCGACTACGATCGCAATTTCTTCCGACGAACTCTGCATCAAAGGCAGCAGTTCCCCCAGCAGCATCATCTCCGGCACAAACCTCACCGAATCCATCCAAGGTAAAATGGGCGTGTCGGGAGATAGCAAACCTTCAGCTAAGGGTTTCGCAAGTTGTTTGAAGCCAATAATGCCGATAATGTCGTCTAAAGAATCTCCCGTCACGGGATAGCGGGAATGGTGAGAAATAGCCATTTCGTCGAGCAAAGTTTGAAAGGTTGCTGTCTTGGGAAGTGCGACAATGCTAGGCCTCGGCACCATTACTTCTTCTACCCAAACTTCGCCAAATTCAAACACGTTGTTGAGCAATTCTCGCTTTTCTGCTTCCAAGCCGCTCGATTCGCTGGAAGTAGCTATAATTAGTTGCAGTTCTTCGGGAGTAACCGGGCGATGCCTTAGATCGTATTCGATGCCCGCAAACCGCAAGAGCGATCGAGTAGATTGATTGAGAAACGACACAAAGGGCTTGAACACACGGGCAATCAATAAACTCGGAGGCCCTAAAGTTCTGGCTAGCTGTTCGGAATACAGCAACGCTACTGATTTGGGAAAGAGTTCGCCCAGTACGATTTGCACGTAAGCTAGCAACAAAAAAGTTACTATTGAGATGCTAAAAGAATGGGCGATCGCCGACTTGATGTAAATTGGCAGTGGCAAATACCCGATCGACATTCGGACTAGCACGGCGATCGTACTTTCCCCAATCCAGCCGAGAGCTAAACTAGAAAGAGTGATTCCCAACTGCATTGTCGAGAGCAATCGCTCAATACTTTGCTGCAAAGATTGCACAGTTAAAGCTGCAACGTCGCCAGCTTCCACTAACTGATTGATGCGCGATCGGCGTACCGTCACCATCGAAAACTCAGCCGCCACAAAAAAAGCATTAATCGCAATCAGCAACAGCACTGACAGCAACCGCGACAGCACCTCTGTCGAACTCATCGCGGGTAAATCAGATATCTCCTGCACTCTCGCCCCTAAAAGTGACACAATGCTCCCTAAAAAAACTTTCTCGATCAAACCTGAGAATCTGTCTGCAGGTTTGGTCTTCTTTTATTTTACTTCGCCACTGGAATGCCAGATATTTGCAACTGAAGTTTTTGACCTGGATAATCTGTCAGCGTCAGCGAAACTTCTTTAGCATTTTCCAGCAAAGCTGTGGGAATACTCACCGTACCGTAAAACACCTGCCCGTTGGGGGGCAGTTCCGAGGGCAAATCCTCGGCAGTCGCGCTCAGGGCCCGGCCGCGATCGTCAGTGACGTTCAAGAAACTGTAGAGAAACCTCACAGCTTGGGAGCCTTCATTTTTCATGCTCACGTCTAGCAGCATGGAATTGTTGCGCTGACTGGCCGCGCTTACCTCCAGGGTTATTCCCCCGTCGCGACTGTTCAGAGGAAACTTGGCGCTAGCATTTTGTGCAGCGGGTTTTTTGGCTGCGGCTGGTTTAGAGCTTGCCTTCTCTGTTTTAGTATTTGCCCCGGCCGTTTTTTCTGGATCGCGACCTTCTACCCGTGCTTTGACGGTTGTGAGAATGTCTTTTTCTTTCAAAATGCTCACTTGGTCTTTGCTAGCCGTCGTTCCAGGCTTGCCGCTGCCCGCATTGTTGCTGGGACGAACATCGGGTTGAGTCGTTCCTTGCAAGGCTTCGCGACCTATAGTAAATCCCCAAACAGAACTCGTCACGCCTGCTCCAAACATTAGAGCGAGCAGAATTAGAGTCAGCACTACCGTCGAATTCACTGCCATTGCCTATAAGTTTATGCCGAGTCCTAGAAACTGCTTTGTCGGGTCGATCGGCTTGCCTAACATTGGCTAACAGGCGATCGGGACTCAGCAGATCTAAAGATTTTGATTTTTGTTCTCTAGTTCTAGCACGGACTGAGAAATTATGTTATAATTCATTTTGAGTTAAGTCGAAGAAATCGATTTAACGGCAGTTGGCCGAGCGGTTTAGGCAGCGAACTCATAATTCGCCCCAGGCAGGTTCAACTCCTGCACTGCCGATTTTCAATAAATCAAGACGCTCCGCGCAACGGCGAAAAACTAGGTTTCTTCCTAGAGGCTTGCTTACCCAAGCCCCTATTCTGGTAGAAACCTGGTTTTTTACGCTGTCAGCGGGCGGAAACGAAGTATTTTGCTCAGTGATGGACGCACAAAGTGGTTTGACGCGCTACTTACAGCGCACCCTACTTAGTTTATTTAGCTGGAGTTGGTTTAACAGTCAGTTGTGCCCAATCTAAAATCTAAAATCTAAAATCTAAAATCGTATTACCCCTTAATTAACTCCACTCCGTCGCGCCCGTCGATCTCTTGAACGTAAACCTTAACTTGTTCTTCCTTTGCAGTCGGCAACTTTTTACCCGTAAAATCTGGCTGAATCGGTACTTCTCGGTGGCCGCGATCGACTAATACCGCTAACCAAATTTTCTCCGGCCGCCCGTAATCGTTGACCGCATTCAAAGCCGCTCTACTCGTTCTGCCTTTATATATAACGTCATCTACCAACACCACAGTTTTGCCCGTCAAATCGAAAGGAATTTCTGTTTTAGCCGGTGTCCGCATCGCCACTCGATCCAAGTCATCTCGGTAAAAGGTAATATCCAAAGCGCCCACGGGTACTTTGACTTGTTCGAGAACTTCAATTTGATCGGCCAAAATTTGAGCTAAAGGCACTCCTCTACTATGAATCCCCAACAACACTAACTCCGAGGGGTTCCCTGATTTTTCGACAATTTGGGAAGCGACGCGGGTGAGAGTGCGCCTCACTTCATCAGGGGATAAAATTTGGATAATTTTAGTCATGGGTTGCTGCGAGCTAATTGTTGGCTGTTGGCATATCGAACAATTTGAGATTTGAGATTTGAGATTTGAGATTATTGACTTGACAGATGAATCTGGGGGTTTGAACTCAAGTCAAAACTTTTTTTGCTGCTGTCGGTGGCGGATCTCTGTCTTCTGCAGGACTTACCCCGAACGGATGAAAAGCAGATGCTGCGATTGCTTAGCCGAGGACGAACAATCACAGAAATAAGTTATTTATGCCTCCTGGACTGTTCGGCTGAGGTCATCAGTTAGCGGCTCAAACCTAATAAGGTATAAAAAAGCAATGATAGTCCCAACCAAATCAGAAAGCAATACCGAGTTAATTGCAATGCTTGGCAAATTAGCGGCGCTGTGATAGGGTGAACCGGCTCGCCTAACAGCGGTTTGTGTTTGAGAACTCCGCGATAGGAATTAGTACCTCCTAGTTGCACTCCCAAGATGGCGGCGTAAACGCACTCGCTCCAACCGGAATTGGGGCTGGCATCTTTAACAGCATCTCTCTGACAAATCTGCCAAATGTAAATCGGTTTGCCTGATATAAGGGCTAAAGTAATCACTGTTAGCCGGCAAGGAATCCACGTCAGCACGTCTTCTAGTTTGGCGCTAAACCATCCTAAATCTGTGTATGGCGCTTCTTTGTAGCCGATCGTAGAATCTAATGTGCTGGCTGCTTTGTAAGCGATCGCCAAGGGGACTATAGCACTCGCCCACATCGAGTTAGGATCGATCGGCGAACCGGTAACACTTAATAATAGATGCGGCAGAGCGAACCCAAGTAAGGCATAAAATAGCGGTGCTGTCACGCCATCGACTGCATTCTCTGTTACAGTTTCTAACAATGCTCGGAGAATTTCTGGCTCGGATAAGTTTTCGGTATCCCTGCCGACGTAAAGGCTCAACCTTTCTCGCGCCTTGACTAAATCTCCAACATTTAAAGGTCCTAGCACGTCCTCCGCAGCGGCCCTCAAACTTCGACCTGCAAAACAGCTTGCCAGCAAAATGGTCTGTATGGCAATACCTAAAAGAGGATGCACCCAACTAGCAGCTTGGACGATCGACCAACTGACAGTATAACTGCCTACAATCAGCCCGATCGCTAGTATTGTACCAGCACATCGTAGCAGCAGTTTGTGCTGCTCGCCAGCGGGACGATCGCCAGCAGGAGGCATTTTGTCTGCGGGATTATTCCATATATTAAAGACAAGTCGAGTATAGCGGTCGATCGCCCAACCCATCGCCTGCACGGGATGCGGCCAACCCCAAGGATCGCCGATCGAATAATCCAACACCGCAGCTAAAATCAAAACAGGAAATTCATGCGGCATCATTATATATTTTGTCAAACTTGATAGTCCGTCCGACCAGGAGCGAGCGTCCGGGTAGCGCAGGTTTTAAGTGCTGCTACCTTTGGGCACTTTAATTTTTTAGCAGCAATTTTAACTGCTGAGATTACTTTCGTCGCGGAGCAAGTGTACGTTCTCCTCCCAATTAACACCGTCAAAGGGTAGAATCTCAAAGTGTTTGATGGCATCGCCGTCAAGACAGCGGACGTTGACATCGAATTGATCGGGATGCGATCGGGGGCGATAGAACGAGTGAATGCCGCAAATTCCGCAGAAAGTATGTTGAGCAGTTCCTGTATTAAATGTATAGGTGGTCAAAACATCTTGGCCACTGAGCAAGGTAAAACGTTCCGGCGGCACAATGAGGTGCAAAAATCCCTTCTTTTTGCAGATAGAGCAGTTGCAATCTGATGCTTCGTGTTTGTCAACGGCGACACGGAAGCGGACAGCTCCGCAGTGACAGCCGCCAAAGTAAGTAACAAGTGTTGCGTCCATGTGTGATTGCTGGCGATCGAATGAATGAACTTACCATTTAAATGATAAAGCTAGTTTCTTCCCCAAGAGCCGCTTGCCAACTGCGGACATCATAGTATAAGTCTTCGAGGGAAATACTGTACAGCGCTTCGGCAAGTTTTTTGTGCAATCGGTTCCACAAACTGAATGTTACCCAGTCCTCTGCTTGCGTCGCATCTGGAAAATGTCGAGGTAAAGGTTCAATAGTTTCACCTACAGCCTCTAAGATTTGTCCTAAAGAGATTTGAGCTGGCTGGCGGGCTAATTGATATCCTCCTTGGGAACCCCGAACAGATTGGACTAAACCGGCTCGTCGCATTTCAATCAGCAATTTTTCTAGATACGGAGCAGGTAACTCCTGTCGCTTCGCTATCGATTTCACCGATGTCGGGCCGTAGCGAGGTTGCAAACTTAGATCCAGTAATGCTTTGACACTGTAGTGTCCGCGTGTGGTTAACTTCATGAGATTTTAAGAGCGGGGCAAATATTCAGCTAGCTGATAGCTGATAGCTTATGCTACCGAGTTTAGAGATTGCTCGCACCGGCTGCAGCTACTCCTCAAGAAAGACACCAGGTTGTTAAAAATATTTAGATAATAGTGGTTAACAATTGAGCCGATCGGTGTAATATGGTTTTACGACCAGCTATAAAGCTAAAGTTTCTTGGTCAAACCAAAAACCAACCGAGAAAAAATCCGTACACCAGTTGAATATTTCAGGACTCAGTAAATGGCTAAAAAGAAAAATATCGAACCCCTTGAAGGCGAAGATCTGATCAAAAAGGTCAAAGACCTAGAGAACCTTACCAAGGAAGAAAAAGCTAGAGCCTGTGGCTACTACACCGTTACTAAGAACGGCGTAGAACGGGTCAACATGATGAAATTCCTGAATGCGCTGATTGATGCAGAAGGCATTCAGCTAGACGGGAAGCAAAACGGCAATGGACGCGGCGGACGCTCTGCCAGCTATCGGATTAGCGTTCAATCTAACGGCAACTTACTGATTGGAGCTGCCTACACCAAACAGATGGAACTCCAGCCGGGAGATGAATTTGAAATCTCTCTGGGACGCAAACACATTCACCTGCGCCAAATCGATAGAGAAGAAGAAGAATCCTAGGCTTTTACGACTTGCTTTGACTTCTTGCTTGAACTGGTTGGTTTGGCTTCAAGCATTGACTGCAAGCAGAGAATTGGCTCGGAAATCTTTCTGTGAGCCTAAAACAGTATGCCTTCTATAGATGGCAATGGCTGGACAAAAGCCACTGCCACTACTTTATATTTTCCGAGAATACCTATTCTCGCCCCTCGCTATATCCGTGTGGACAAGCGGGGGATTTTCCGCGTACCTGTTAAAGAGAAGTTCTGCCACCAATTGTGTACGGGGTTTAACGGATGTAATTGATGGATGTTCTGCCGCCAATTGTGTACGGGATTTAACGGATGTAATTGATGAACTGAAGAGGTTTGAAGGAAGAATTAGGTTTGGTTGAGCTAGGAAATCCACCAAAGCAAGAAAATGGCTGAGGTATTCTCAGCTAACAGTGCGTCATACCAGTTGAAAAAAAGAATGCAACTGTAGCCAAGCTCGAAAGCACGAGCTTAATCATTAATTCCCAATTATTTAACCTAAAATTTAAAATCTAAAATCTAAAATTGTATAAGTCTCGTGCTTGCTCCTGATTTATGTCTGTGTGGGAGGGGTTTTGGGGTCAAGGAAACACCTCGATCGCCCGTAAGTGAAATTACAGGCTGGAACAGTTAAAGTGTTAGGGAGCAATTAGTCATCAGCCTATGCCGTTGCCCCGATTCGCCAGTAAAACTTCTCAACACCAAACAAAAATCTCCCTGCGCCACCTTCTAGTGGCCTCTTTTGTGCTGCAAATCGTCGCAGCAGTCGGGATTGTCGGGTATCTGTCATTTCGCAACGGAGACAAAGCAGTCGAAGACCTCGCCCAGAACTTGATCGCGGAGACGGGAAAGAGAGTGGAAGAAAAGCTGATTTCTTTTTTTGAACATACCCAGTGGGTAAATCAACTTAACGCTGAAGCGATCGAGCGCGGTGAATTAAATTTACAGTTAGAAAAGCCGCAGCCTCGGGGAGAGAAGTTCCTGTGGCTGCAAATGCGATCGTTTAAAAGCATTCAATGGATATCCTTCGGTGCTGAAAAATCAGGAGAATATCTCGGCATTTGGCGCAACCCCACGGATAACAGCTTGCAAATTGTCGTGGCGAACAAGTCTAGCAAGTCTCAGAACATATACTATGCTACAGATGGCCTAGGAACTCGCACCGCTAAATTAAAGGTAGAACCCGGAGTCTACGATGCCCGCCTCCGGCCCTGGTACAAAGAAGCTGTCGCAGCTAACAAGCCGATTTGGACAAGCATTTATCAAGGTTTTACTCCTGGGACTGTTTTTATTGCTGCCAGCCAACCGATTCGCGATCGAAAGGGTAAATTGCTGGGAGTTAGTGCAGTAAACTTTTCGCTCTTGGAACTTCAGCAATATCTCCATCGCATCAAGTTTAGCAAAACAGGACAAATTTTCGCGATCGAACGATCGGGCTTGCTGGTTGCCAGTTCTAGTCAAGAATCACCCTTTAGAAAGATGCCAAGAAAGCAGCAAATGCAGCGGCTGAATGTTTTAGACAGCCAAACTCCTGTCATTCGCACCGCAGCTAAATATTTGTACCAACACTTCGGGGACTTTGGGGACATTAAGCAGCCGCAGCAACTCAAATTTAGTCGAGACGGGCAAGAATATTTTGTGGAAGTGCTGCCGTTTTCTGATGTTTACGGTTTGAACTGGCTGATTGCGATCGCAGTTCCCGAATCCGATTTCATGGGGCAAATTAACAAAAATACGCGCACTACAATTTTACTTTGTGTGGTGGCGCTGCTGATATCGACAATTGCTGGAGTGCTGACAGCTAGGTGGGTAACGCTGCCACTGCTGCGGCTCAACGAAGCAGCTAAAGATATTGCCGCGAGAAAGTTCGATCGCGCTGTTAGTGTCAGTAGGCTGGAGGAAGTCGGCGAATTAGCCGAGTCTTTCAACGAAATGGCAGCTCAACTGAAACAGTCTTTTCAAGCTTTGGCAGAAAGTGAAGAAAAATTTGCCCAACTGGTAGAAAATTTGCCCGTTGGAGTCTCGGCGATCAATCCGCGCGGCGCAGTTATTTTCATGAATTCGGCGGGAGAGCAGATATTGGGCAGGGGAGAAATGCCCGATGCTACCGCACAAGAGCTACCACAAGCTTATCAAATTTATATAGCAGGCACTAATCAACTCTACCCGGTTGAGCAAATGCCGTTTGTGCGGGCGTTGAGTGGCTTGGAGGTGATTGCTGAAGATATGGATATTCGCCGAGACGGGAAAAATATTCGTTTGGAAGTGCGAGCGCTGCCGGTGTTTGACGGTGCGGGGAATATCCTATATGTTCTTAATGTTTTTAAAGATATTACGGCTCGCAAACACGCAGAGCAAATATTGGCTGACTACAACCGTACTCTGGAAATTGAAGTAGTCGATCGCACGATCGAGCTAGCCTCTATCAATGCCCGTTTGCAGCTCGAAATTGAGGAGCGCAAGCAAGCTGAAAAAATTATCCGTCAAGAGCGCGACTTTAACTTAAAGATTATCGAAAATTCTCCGATTTTTTTTGTGGCGATCGACTCTGAGGGTAAAATCCTGCTGGCGAATAACTGTATGCTGGAAGCGGTGGGCTATACTGCCACAGAAGTTGCCGGCAAAGATTACTTAGCTACATTTGTACCCCCAAGCGATCGAGCCGGATTACATTCGATTTTTACGGGCGTAACAGCGCGGGAGCAAACGGTTAACGAACATCGCATTCTCACTTCGGACGATCGAACTTTGTTAGTCGAGTGGTACGGCACACCGGTGCTCGACGAAGGTGGCAGCCTGGATTTCTTGTTTGGATTTGGGATTGATATTGGCGATCGCAAACAAGCACAGTTAGCGTTGCAAAAAAGCGAAGCTCTGTTTCACAAATTAGCGAACACTGTTCCCGGAGAACTTTACATATTTGTGCAGCATCCCGACGGCTCAGTCAAGATGGAATATATCAGTCCTCTATGCCGAGAAATTCAAGAATTAGAGCCGGAGGAAATCCAGAACAACTCTGCTTTACTCTACGAACAAATACACCCGGACGATCGCTCCAGTTACTTCGAGGCACTTGTCAAAAGTGCCACTGATCTAGAACCATTTTCCCACGAGTGGCGGATTGTGACAGCATCGGGAAAACTAAAATGGCTGCAAGGTTATTCTCGACCAGAATTGCGCGAGAATGGAGATATTGTCTGGCACGGCATAATCATTGATACGAGCGATCGCAAACAAGCAGAACAAGAACTCCAACAAGCCAAAGAAGCCGCAGAAGCTGCCAACAAAACTAAAAGCCTTTTTCTCGCCAACATGAGCCACGAATTGCGAACCCCCCTCAACGCCATTCTCGGCTTCGCTCAGTTAATGGAACCAAGCGCTAATTTAACTTTGCCGGAAAAAGAAAATATCAAAATTATTCGCCGCAGCGGAGAGCACCTGCTTCAAGTGATCAATCAAGTCTTAGACTTATCTAAAATTGAAGCTGGGCGCATGAAACTCAACGCCAAACTTTTTGACTTGTACCGCTTGCTGGAGGACGTGCAAAATATGTTTCAGATTCCGGCGACAAATAAAGGATTGCAATTAATTATTGACTGCTCTCCCGATGTTCCCCAATACGTGCAAACTGATGATGTCAAGTTGCGACAAGTGCTGATTAATCTCTTAGATAATGCGGTTAAATTTACCCAATCTGGTTCTGTTTCAATCACAGTATGGCAAAATGAATCAGGAATAATTAACCCTACAAAAAACGATTGTTTAAATATTGGGGAACATCAAGAAATAGTTTTTATGGGCTTTGAAATAGCCGATACAGGAGTTGGGATTTCCCCGGAAAACTTAGAAAACATATTTGAATTATTGGTGCAAACTTCATCAGAAAAGAAAGTTCAAACAGGTACGGGTTTAGGATTAAACATCAGCCGCGAGTTCATAAGATTAATGGGGGGCGACATTACTGTCGAGAGCGAAGTGGGACACGGTACAGTCTTCAAGTTTGACATTCAAGTTGTTACCGCAGCGCGTGCTGGTGAAGTCATCAATAAATATGTTGAAGTCAATGATTTACCGCAAATTTCAAGTATGGTACAAGAAAAAATATCTGATAGTGCTGCCATATTTACGCTGGACTCCAAGCCGAAAGTTCCCCCAGAATGGACGAGCAATCTAAAACAGGCAGTCCGTGAGGCTGACTTCGACTTGATTGCCAGAACTATTGAGGGAATCGGCAGCGATAATGATGTTTTTGCGGAAGTTCTGATGAATCATCTATATAATTTTGATTATCAAAAAATTATAGATTTGATTAATGAAATTGAGCGGTAGGGTGTGCCGAAGATTAACTTATACAGCCTTTCTGAGTAACAGTACGGTACGGTTGAGAATGGTCAGGTAATCAGTAGACAAGAGTGCCTAAATTTTGGATTAATAGACAAACCGCAGATTAAGGCAGATGAACAAAGATTAACGCTGATAATTTCAAGATATGCAGGGTATTTGCAATAGATATGGAATTGCTCACCTGCGTACCTCACGAAAGTTGAGAAAGACTATATAATAATTACCATTCTTGATGGGGAGCTTAATAATTTAGTCAGTCCTAGACGCAACTGGTACCTTAAAAATCTTTAACTATTGTGACAGTTGCGTCCAGGAGTATTTGTGTTTGAATGTGACTTTTTTGAAGCTATTGTTGACCCCCCCGATCGCCCTTTTGGTAAGGGGAAATCGAGGGGGTTAACTGTTATTATGATTGTCGATTGTCGATTGTCGATTGAAGAATGGGGAATGACTGAGAACTACCAGAGTTTGAAGCACGGGGCTACAGTTGCATTTTTTTGGGGAAACTGGTGTTATTGGTCAAGTATCTGAGAAGATCAAGCAGGGTTTGCTTCGGCTCGTCTTTGTAGCAGGCGGGCAATTTCAGCTTTTTCTACAAGTCCGACGAGGACACCATTTTCGCGAATGACGGGGAGTTCTTGTACTTTGAGTTGTTCCAGAAGGGTGACGACTTCGAGGAGGGATAATTCTGGTTTGACTGTTGTGGAAAATTCGATCGGCTTCAGGAGTTCTTTGACGAAAACTTGGGGCCAAGTTCCGGTAGGAATGGTTTTGAGGTCATCAAGGTCGATCGCACCTACCAATTGTCCGGCATCATCTGTTGCCAGGAATCTGCGCCAGGTTTGAGTGCTACCGATCACGTAGTTGTTGGCAAATTCTCTGAGGGACAAGTCTTGGGAGACGATCGGACTTTCGGGGGTCACAGCATCTGCCGCTGTCAGGCCTGCCAGTTGATTTTGGACTGTGGCATATTGGGCAGATTGACCGGCGTTTTGCAGTAAGAACCAACCGATTACTAGATTCCAAATATTGCCGAAGATGCCTGTAGCAATGGCAATCCAACCAATTATTTGACCGACGCGGCTAGCAAAAATTACACCTTTGTAAGGGTTGCCAGTAATTTTCCAGACGATCGCTTTGAGGATGTTGCCGCCGTCGAGGGGCAAACCGGGAATTAAGTTAAATAAGGCTAGAACTAAGTTGATGGAAGCTAAAAGTCCGACGATGGCGGCTGCGGGACCTGTGAGACCAGCACCGATGCCGATCGCTGTTAACAAACCGGATAACAATAAGCTGACCAACGGGCCTGCAATGGCTACCCAAAATGCTTCTGCGGGGGTTTTAGATTCTCTTTCTAAATTAGCCAGTCCGCCAAACAGAAATAGCGAAATTGATTTCACGCCAATGCCCTGTTTGATGGCTACCCAACTGTGTCCTAATTCGTGGGCTAAGACCGAAGCAAATAACAGTAACGCTGTCAATAATCCCAGCATCCAGGGCGCTACGGGGCCCAATGTAGGAAACAGGGCAGCTAATGCACCGCCGTATTGCCAGGTTACTAAACCCAGAACTAAAAACCAAGATGCGTTGACAAAGAAGGGAATCCCAAACAGGTTGCCGACGCGAAATGTACCGTTCATAATGGCTACCTCTGATTTTACGAAGGAGAGGTTTTTCTCTCTGTCTCCTTATCGTAACGAAACGTAACGGCGATGTTAATGTTTCAATTAGGGTGTTATCCGTCTGTCGAGGTTCGGTTTGCGGAATAATCAACGCCGACTGCGGTTTGACCGCCAGGGGTTAAAAATTCGTATCTCAAAACGGAAGTTATCGCTATGAGGCTTGAGGAGGATATTTGTTTTTGTTTTCTGTTTTAGTTTTCAATGGGTTTTAACTCACCCCCAGAGCACCTGTGTCATGAACAGGCTTTCCGGTCTGTTCTCCAATAGATGAATTTTCTTTCTTGTGGGAGTAGGGGTTGGGCTTCTAGCCTGCCCATAAAAGCATGATTGAGAATGGTGCAACCTATGAGTTTCAAGCAGATTTAGCTATAATGACTTACCCTAAGAATAGTTTAGCTGCTAATAATTATGCCAGAATCTTTTTTGCTCGGTCGACTGCTGCTGCAATTCAACAGCGAAGCGGCTGATATTATTACAGACTTATCGGCTGTTGCTTTAACTCCCGATGGCAATTTGTGGGTGGGTTCCGATGAAACGACTTCGATCGAGCGTTTGTCGCCTGTCGCGCCTCATATTTTTGGAGAACATCAAAGATTTGCGATCGCAGATTTTCTCGATCTACCTGGAAAATCCGAAATCGATATTGAAGGAATGGATTTCAGCAGCAATTATCTTTGGCTCGTCGGTTCTCACAGCACAAAACGCAAAAAAGCTAAAGGCAAAGACGCCGAAAAAGACATTGAAAGATTAGCAACAATCGAGACCGAGGTCAACCGCTACTTGCTGGCGCGCATTCCTATGAAAGACGGGGTTTTGTGCGAGTCAATTTCTCATTCCGACAATCAAAGCGAACAGAAAGTTGGATGCCTTCAGCGGACAAAAACGGGCAATTTGCTGACAGACGCGCTCAAAGATGACAGCCACCTCGGTCTATATTTATCTGTGCCGATTCCGAGTAAAGAAAATGGCTTTGATATTGAAGGGTTGGCGGTGCGCGGAAATCGAATTTTTATTGGTTTGCGGGGGCCGGTGCTGCGGGGTTGGGCGATAATTTTAGAAATAGAAGTTGAAGAGGCAGAACCGGGAGTTTTAAGGCTTAAGGAAATTGGGAAACGAGGGAAATTGTACAACAAACATTTTGTTGATTTGAACGGTTTGGGCGTGCGAGAATTGTGCTGGAACGGGAAAGATTTAATTGTTTTAGCCGGACCGACGATGACTTTATCTGGGGCGACGAGGGTTTTTCGGTTGAAGGAAATTTTAGGGCGATCGGGCGACAGTATTACTGGACAAGATGGGGGAGATTTGGAGGTATTGTTTGACTTGCCTTTTAAGGTGGGTACGGACAATGCTGAGGGGTTGAGCCTGTTTCCCTATTTGGGTGGGCAGAATTCGCTGTTAGTGGTTTACGATTCGCCGGATGCGGGGAGAATGGTTGAGGGAAATTCTATTCTTGCGGATGTTTTTAAATTAGGTTCGTAGTAGTATGGTGCGTCACAACAGAAGATATTTGGGATAATTAATCAGCCATGAAGTAACGCACTATGCGATTAGGAATGTGCGTCAGATGTAATTTTTCCGAGAATTAATTAGACATTAACTGACGCACCCTAGAAATTAAGTTAATTGTCGATCGCATCCCTCCGCCGCTGGCTGTAGCGTTTCAATTCATCAATTAAGTGAGTATCGTTAGATGCTGTTCTCGCGCCCGCTTCCGCCGCCCAGCGCTTCAAATCTTCAATTTGCGATCGCGCGATCGCAGCTAAAGGTACTGTATCCTCGATCGACCTCAAAATATCCTCCGTCATCAAATCCCGGCGCTGTCCGTTTACAAACGTTCCAAACGCCCGATACAATCCATCTATTACAACTTGCTCGATTTCTGCACCGCTAAAATTCTCAGCGCGTTTCGCCAAAACCCCCAAATCAAACTCCCGCAATCTAGTTGGTCGCAAACGCTGCAGATGCACTTTAAAAATATCTTGCCGTTCCGATTCAGAGGGCAAATTCAAAAAGAAAATTTCATCAAACCTGCCTTTTCTCAGCAACTCTGCGGGCAAAATCCTGACGTTATTTGCAGTGGCGACAATAAATACCGGACTGGTTTTTTCCTGCATCCAAGTAATCAAACTGCCGAATACCCGGCGCGAAGTTCCCGAATCCCCGTCGCTACCGCTGATAATGTTGCCGAAGGCTTTATCTATTTCATCGATCCACAAAACGCAAGGTGCGATCGCCTCTGCTAATTGTATCATTTGCCTGACGCGGCTTTCGCTTTCCCCGACCACGCCGCCAAACAATCTCCCAGTATCCAACCGCAACAGCGGCAAACGCCATTCTGAGGCTATTGTTTTCGCAGATAAAGATTTGCCTGTGCCTTGAATTCCTACTAACAAAACGCCTTTCGGATTGGGTATGCCGTAGCGACGCGCTTCGTCAGTAAAAGCATCTTGCCGCATCTTTACCCACTGTTTTAAATTTTCCAAGCCGCCCACACTTTTTAGGGATTCTCTGGAGTTGAAAAACTCCAAAATTCCCGTTTGGCGAATTGCTTGCTGTTTTTCCTCCAAAACTCCGTCAATATCTGACTCGTTAATTTGCTGTTTGGCGGCCAAAGCTTTAGCCAAAACCCGCCCGATTCTAGCGCGACTCAAACCCTGACAAGCTTTAACCAACTGTTCTCTTGCTAAACCGCTAACTTGCAACTGTTGCGGCTTTTCCACAACGTGGGAAATTAAACTGTCGATTTCTTGCACGTTGGGCAAAGGAAAATCAATTACTGTTACTTCTTCTTTCAATTCTTCCGGCAATTCCAGCGTGTGAGAAGTAAGAACTATAGTTTTTTTGCTGCGCTTCAATTCCCGCGTTAAATTCCGCAATTCTCGCACTACCGCCGCGCTTTTTTCGCTATATGGATATTTCAAAACAGGGTGCAAATCCCGCAGTACAAATATGGTATATTCTTCAACAGCAGTTTTGCTGACGCGATCGAGCGCCGCCATTACTGAACCTTTCCCAGAACCGTTATCTTCCCAGCCGCGCACGAGATCCCAGAACAACACCCGGCGGGCGGGAGTTACTTGCAGCGCTACTTGGTCAATTACAGCCTCGACCGGTTCCTCCTCCGCGCTGACAATGTACAGCAGCGAATAGCGGGCGCGAATCATCAAATCTAGTCGCTTTACCAGTGCCTCGAAATGGTTATTTTTACTGCCATTGACGACATCTAATTCTTTGGGGTTTGGGTAATTTTCTGTCATTTTAGTAGATATTTTAGAGTAAAATTAAACTTTATTAAATATTTTTTTTGCAGTACGGACTTTAGTATTTAAAAAAATTAACCTAACTAAAGGTTTTCACTAAGGACTTGAGTCCTTAACAACTATTGAACCCGACTAAAGTCCGTACTGCAAACGTTAAAATTATAACAGAATAGTACGCAATTGACTACTTAGCAACTTTTCGAGCTTGTTTCACCATATCAATGAGAGTGTGGTGAGCATCTTCGGCGTCTTTTAAAGTGCGATCGAAATTTACTCTAACAGGCACTGTTTCGTCGTTGACTTTAGCGGTTAAATCCATGCCGTTGGCATCAATAGCGAGCATTTGAGCTTCAGTTGCCTGCGGTTGGTCGCCAAATGCTTGAGCGTACAGCAATACAGCACTAGCGTGGTCTTCGTTCATGTGAGTGCAGATGCGATCGCTAATCTCAGTGGAAAACTGTTCTGACATGGGGAGATTCCTCAGATGCAATATCGATCGATTGTACTGCGATCGGTACAAAGTTTTCAAGAGCGATGAATTACCTCAAAAGTTATGAGTTATAAATAAATAAATTATATCCGCATCTATCGGCGTTCATCTGCGGTTAAAAACTCAAATTTTTCAACTACAATAATAAAATATTATTTGCTTAATATTACCTATTTACACGAACAACTCTAGCGCTTATATCGAACTACTCAAAACATTTCCTCCCCGACCCATAACTGTTGAGGAGGAATTAATTGCAACTCAAAAAGCGATCGATTCTCTGTTGGACAAAGGCGAACTGACTTCAGACGAACGCGACTATCTCAACGTACTTGGAACTCTGGTTTATGAATACGAGCAAACTTTAGAACCCATACCTGACATTTATGGGATAGAACTGTTAAAAGCTTTGATAGAAGAATTTTCCCTTAGACAAAAAGACCTAGTTCCTATTTTTAAAACCGAGTCTATTGTCTCAGATATCCTTCATGAAAAGCGCTAACTTCCAACAGAACCTATACAAAAACTTGCAGAGTTTTTTAGTGTCTAGTCGGCTGTTTATTTCCACTGCATGCAACACCTAATAACTCGCAATGAATAAAAATGGCTTCTACACAAACATAGAATTTACGGCGGATAGAATTCGCCTCTACACAAACAAAGTCCGCCTTCGCGGACTGAAATAAAAAAGACTAAATTCGCTGTAAGGTGCGAAATGCGCACCCTACAAATTTGGTGTAGTATAAGGTGCGCATTTCGCACCCTACGAATGATGAAATACGAATCATTTAACTTGCCAAAAACTACCTAACTAAAAGATCGATTGTCAAACGGCAATTCATCAAACCGCGAATCAATATCAGCCTCAGAATTCGCAACAGGGGAATTAGCGCGAGATGCCGACGGCTTAACAGAATTCACCTGGGCTACTGATAACTTTGCCGCAGGTTCCGATTTCTGTAGGTTAACTACCGGCAACTCCCCGCCATTTTCTCCGTTTTTGCTCGTTTGATTCCACATCATCATTCCCAGCAAACCATCAACCAAACCGCCGCCGCTACCGTTGCCTGTTACCGCAACATCCGGCACAACTCGCACGTTGCGCTCGCCTATAATTTGCATTAACTGCAAAGCCGTATAACCGGAACCACCCAAAGCCACAACACCCGCGCGATAAGCTTCAGCTTGAGCATTTCCCTTCACCCGAATCGACTCAGCTTCGCCTTGAGCTTGTTTAACCTGAGAATTCGCTTTCAACTCAGAAATCTTCACGCCTTGTTCGGATTTCACCATCTCTTGTTGAATCTCAGCCAGCGCCGTTTCCCGCACCAATTGTTGCCGCTGAGTTTGTGCTAATTGCTGCACCTCATAAGTCTTGCACTGTTCCTCAGCAATTTTGCGATCGGTTTGAGTTTGCATCAACTCTGCAGGCGGCAAAATATCCCCGATTAAAGTATCAATTGCCTGCACGTCGTAGGTACGCAAAGCTGCTTTGATATACTCGGCGGCTTCCGCTTGCCTGCCGCTTCTTGCCGAGAGAAAATCTAATACAGAATAAGCTTGAGCCGAATTGCGGAAATAATTGCCAATTGTTGGCTGCAAAACGTGGTCAACTAAGTTCTGCATGGAACCGACGCGGGAGATGACTTTCGGAGCATCCAAAGCCCCAACGTGAATAATCTGAGCTACTTCTAAATCAAAGGCAAAACCGTCTTGAGAACGCACGGTTAAAGACGAAAGTTTAGAATCGTAGCTGTGCCTTTCTGTTTTGCCCGACCAATTCAATACTATATTAGTAGTAGGCACTAACTCTACTTTCAAAATGCGTGTATTCAGCGGATGTTTCCCAGGATAAAGAGGAGTTACCCAAACCCCTTTATTGCCGACATTTACTAAATTTCCGTGAGTGAAAGCAGCGCCGCTCACATCTTCTGAGGTTTTGCCTACATAAGAAATAACCGCGCCGACATAGCCGATCGGGATTTCCGTCATCGGCACTTGTTCCACCCCGACAAACCAAGGATTTAAATTCCAAGAACCGGAAAGCAAAACCTGTTCCTGCAAACCGCGCCGCCCGCCGCCGCTGATAAATTTCTGCGCGTTTTGGAAGTTGTCGTGATTCGGAATAATCGGTCCTGCAATTTCGCCATCTTGGATCGGAACGCCGTCATAAGTTGTGACAACTCCCACTTTATCGGGAGCAATTTTGTACAGTTTCAACTGTTCCGCTGTCATCCCGTGTTTGGGAGCATTAGCTGCTGTAATTACCGTAAATAATGCCGTATTTATCCGATAGCTGCCGCCCGTCAGAATGCCGAGTTGGCGACCTTTTTCGCCACCGCTTTTAAGAAATTTGCGAGCATCTTGAAAATTGTCGCATTCTGTGATTTTGCCTAGGATGCGCTGGGGCGGAATTGACTCGCCGGCGGCGGCGATAATTAAAGCAATTTCACCTTGGGGCACTACAGTTAGAGACTCTTTGCGAACGTTGTACTGCAAAGGCCAATAACCCCAGTGCCAACCGGGGGGCAAAGTATCAGCTTGATATCCAGCTTCTCCGTTTAAGGCAATTAAATCTCCTGGCGGTAAAGACTTGCCGCCGAAGGTAAACTTTTTACTGACAATTCCGACTTCGCGATCGCCAATTACTACCAATCCGCCAAAAAATAATGGCAGCACCAGAATAATGATCATACCGCCGATCGCGATCGGGATAAATCCGCCCGGATCGAGCTGCATTGTCTGCACGGGAACAGTGCTGCGTAACTGCCCTAGCTGCAAGCTAGAATCAGGTTTTGCTGCTAGCTGAGTCGAGGTTTGATTTGCGGGGGGGATATTGCTAGCGGCTAATACCGGCGAGGGTTTCAAACTGGTTATTGCACTGAGGGCTAAAGACGCCGAAACAGCCGCTGCAAACTGTTTTAAAATGCGGACTTTGACTTGAGACTTGGACAAAAATGAATAAAGCATTTTTTTGATGAGGGCTAATTTGTCCTAGGAATTCCAGCTTAGCCTTACTAAAAAGTTTTTACATAAAACTTAAGGTCTTATTTATCATTATTTGCCGTCATAATAGTCATATTTATCAGTAACAAAAATACAGCTCGTTAAACTACAGGCTGACAATCCCCCGTTTTAATGCGGAAATCGCGGCCTGCGTGCGATCGCTAACTCCCATCTTGCTCAAAATATTGTTGATGTGAAACTTGACGGTGCTTTCGCTGATGTGCAGCATTTCACTAATCTCGTTGTTGCTTTTACCCGCGACTATGAGGCGGATGACTTCTAATTCGCGATCGCTCAATTCAGGCCCACTCAGGCGATCGGCTAACTTAACACCCACTGCCAGCGGAATGTACTTTTTACCTTCAAAAACCGCCCGAATTGCTGCTAAAAGCTCCTCTGGTTCCGCATCCTTCAGCAGATAGCCCTTAGCGCCTGCTTGCAATCCGCGATAGATGTTTTCATCGCCGTCATAAGTCGTCAGCACCACAATCCGGGCGCTGGGAAACTCCGCACAAATCGCAGCAATGGCGGCGACTCCATCCATCACCGGCATCCGCCAATCCATCAGCGTTACATCGGGCTGATGTTGGCGAAACATTGTCACAGCTTCTTCGCCGTTGCTTGCTTGCGCCACAACTTTAATATCTAATTCCTGCTCCAGCAGCGCCACTAAACCTTGCCGCACAATATAATGATCGTCGGCAATTAAAACGCGAATAATATTGGATTGGTTAATCATGTTTCCCCTGTTAATTTTATCAAAAAAACTGAAAATATCACTACCAACTTACTATGTATGGCGTAAAATATGCACCTTACTTTACTGGTGATTAACTGAAACTATAACTTCTGTTCCGTTTCCGGGGCTGCTGTTTACTGTTAGCTGCGCGTTAATGCGATCGGCGCGTTCTCTCATCCCCAATAAACCAAAGCCATTCCTAAAACCTATACTTTCCGTATCAAAGCCCTGTCCGTTGTCTTGCACCCGCAAAAGAAACTTGGATATTTCGTAAACCAACTCAATTTTTATCGCCGTAGCTTTGGCATATTTGAAAGCATTTGTTAATGCTTCCTGCCCGATCCGCAACAGATTATTCTCTACCTCTAACGGTAGGAAATATGCCGTGCCAACCACTTCAAAAATAGTGCGCGTATCAGTATCTGATGACATTTGTTTAGCAATTTGGTTGAGGGCGCTATACAAATCGCCATCTTCTAACAGTTGTGGGCGCAAAGATTTTACGGATCGCCGCGCTTCAGCAAGGCCAGAGCGAGCCAGTTCGCAGACTGTTTTCATGTGTACTTGTGCTTGTTCTGGATTGGCTGATATTACCCGTTCTGCGGCTCCCAAATGTATGATAATACCTGCAAAAGTTTGCGCTAAAGTGTCGTGAATCTCCCGCGCCAGGCGGTTGCGCTCTTCGAGAATATTTTGGTCTATGAGTTGTTTAGACATCCTACTCAGACGCAATTGATTTTCGACGCGAACTAAAACTTCTTGTTGTTGAAAAGGTTTGGTAATGTAGTCTATCCCGCCCACAGAAAATGCTTTTACTTTATCAAATATTTCTTGCAAAGCGCTGATGAAAATTATTGGAATATTTTGAGTTTTGGGAGTAGATTTGAGCTGCTTGCAGACTTCGTAGCCATCCAGGTGAGGCATCATAATATCCAGTAAAATTAAGTCTGGTAAGTTGGTATTGATAAAATTAAGAGCTAATTTCCCACTGGGAGCCAGGTGAACTTTATACCCAGCCGCCGATAGTATCCCGCTTAAAAGTTTTAAGTTCTCAGGACAATCATCAACAACTAAAATACTTTCTTGGCAGGTAAAACTGAGGTTTTTGTTCATGTCTCATCCCTCAATGTGTGTATTAAATTTAGCAACTGTTCGTACTGAAAATTTTTAATGCAAGCTGCGCTTGCCCTAGCTAAGGGCTGATTGATTTCGCGAATTTGACTGATGACTGCTTGCATCTGTTCCACATCGAGGTTGCTAATGGCTTGCTGGAGATTGGCTACTAACTCCGGAGGCAATTCAGAAAAAGCTGTTTTTGTCAATACATTTACTTCATTTTCTGTGAAACTGGGGGCAGCATTTAGTTCTTCAAAAACGAATTGTACCCCGATATGTTTGTGTAGAGCATCAAATATGTTTGCTTCTCTAAATGGTTTGCGAATAAAATCATCGCACCCGGTAGAAAGAACAATGGCTTTCTCTTCCTCAAAACTACTTGATGTTATGGCAACAATTGCTGTTGATTGACTTTCGATACCCCCGCCGCTGTTAACAAGGGGGGAGTTTGATGATGCTTTGGCTTTAATTTGTTTGGTTGCTTCATACCCATCCATCACCGGCATTCGCATATCCATAAAGATTAAGTGCGGTGAATATTGCTCCCACTTTTCTATTGCTTCTCTCCCATTTTTGGCTTCGTAGACTTCAAAACCGATCGCGGAAAGCAGTTTAAGTAGCAGTTGGCGGTTGTCAAAAGCGTCGTCTGCAATGAGAATTCGATAGCGGGGTTGATTGGGCGCGATCGCAATAACTCGTCTGGTTGGCTGTTCCCGTTGGCGATCGGCACTTTCAACTGCATTAACTTTAATCTCAAATTTGAAAATAGTACCGCCTCCCGCACGAGAACTGACTGTCATTTCACCTCCCATTAACTGCACAAAAGAACGTGCGATCGTCAAACCTAATCCAGTTCCTTGTTGCGATTCTTCCCCCGTTTTGGTTTGCACAAAAGCTTCAAAAAGCTTGTCTAATTCACTAGCATCAATTCCCTCTCCCGTATCTTCTATCTCAAAGCAGATTGCCTGAGCAAACTCCTGATTTTTAATCTTTACATAAATGCCGCCTTCTGAGGTGAATTTAATCGCGTTAGAAAGCAGGTTAATCAAAATTTGGCGCAATTTAATTTCATCAGTTCGGACATATTGGGGAACGTCTGACATCCGCTCTACTAATAACTGCAGTCCCTTATTTTCGGCCGGAAGTTGGAACATATCTTCGATGTCATCCAGCAGACGGTGGAGGTCAAAGTTTGTCTGGTTGAGAGTCGTGCGTCCCGCTTCTATTTTCGACAAATCTAATACTTGATTAATCAGTCCGAGCAAATGTTCTCCGCTGCGGGTGATAATACCGAGGTGTTCTTGCTGTTCCTGCAATAGGTTAGAAGAACGATTCAACAGTTGGGAAAAACCCAGAATTGCATTGAGGGGAGTCCGCAATTCGTGGCTCATATTTGCGAGGAATGTACTTTTAGCTCGGTTGGCTTCTTGTGCGGCGTCTTCGGCTCGTTGTCGCTCGATAATTTCCCGCTGGAGTTCGAGAGTGCGATCGCTCACTTGCTGTTCTAAAGTGCGGTTGTAATCAGCTAAAACTTTTTCTGCTTGTTTGCGATCGGTGATATCTTGAAATGTGGCGATCGCATAATTAATCTTGCCAGTTTCATCCACAATTGGAGTGCTAGAAACCTCTAAAGAAACAATCTTATCAGGTCGGTGGAACTCGATATCATCTACTTTGACAGTTTCACCCCCCAAAGAACGCACGATTGGGATTTGTGCGGTGGGATATAACTCGTTAGTTCCCGCTAGATAAAGTTGACAAGCTTCTGCTAGTTTCTCAGTATTTGCTTCGGGTATTGTAGGAATAGCACTTAGTTGATGTGCTGTCTGATTTGCGTAGGTAATTTGTCCGGTGGTGTCATGCACGGCTACCCCGATGGGCATAGCGTCGATAAATTGAGTCAGTCGGTTTTCGCGTTCCTTGACTTCCGCATAGAGTTTAGCATTGGTAAGTGCGATCGCCGCTTGTCCCGATAGCAATTGCAAAACTTCCAGGCGATCGGGCGTAAAAGCTTGTGCGGTCAGGTTATTTTCGAGATAAACAATAGCCGCCAGTTGACCTTGATTCATCAAAGCAGCACACAAAATAGACTTGGGCTGACGAGCTTTGATGTAAGAATCATTCGTAAAGTTGCCTTCATGAGTGGCATCATTTAACACCACATTTTCTTTGGTTCGGGCGACATAATTGATAATTGTTTCTGAAAGTTCCTGGCAATTTTCCACTGGTTCAGATTGCAACACTGTTATCTGTTCATCATTCATTACACCTTCAGCTTCAATCAGCAATTTTCCCTGGGTTTCTAAAATTAAGTACCCTTTTTGAGCGCCGACATTTTCAATCAAAATTTTCATCAATCTGGAGAGTAATTTATCCTGTACAATTTCCCCAGAAATGGCCTCGGAAGCTTTCATGACTGTAGCGATATCCAAGGAAGAACTAGAAGGGCTGCCCGTAGTTGATGTAGTGGTTGAAATGTTTTTCTTTGTAGGTATATCGAGCGTAAATAATTGCGGATATTGGGTTTCTAAATCTTTAACTTTAGCCACGGCACCCCAGAGTTGATAGCAGTAACGAGCTTCCTGCATATAAGCTTTGGCTATTAATTCTTTCCCCCTAAATAAATAGAACTTGCCTGCGAGTTCGTAAGCGAGGGCGGCTTCGTGGATGTACTCGTTTTCTTTGGCGAGGGAAATTGCGCGATCGTAATAGTCGATCGCTTCTACAACTTGCCCCAAAACTCGCGCTTTTTCAGCTTCAACTAGATAAAATTTATGTAAGTAATTCATGGGAGCGTGATGCGCCCATACCTGCATTTTTTCTTGATTAGCACTAACCCGCTTGAGAGCATTTTCTTTTTCAAAATTTGAATAATCAGCAAATACACTTAAATGCGCTAGAGCATCATAAAAATGGAAGATAGGTATAGCTGCCATTCCCATCACACCATCTAAATATGGTTCTGCAACTACTGCATTTTTAGCAGCTTCATGGGACTTTCCAAACAAATAGCACAATATCAACTTGTTTAGATAAAGCAATAAAAGTCCTTGTCTATCGCTCAATTCTAGCTGAAGTGGCTGAAGTGGTAGAAATTTCTCTTCGTTATAAAACTCTCCTATTAGCTGAGTTGGATTGTCAGCCTTACCTAATAAGTTAAAAATAATTTGTAAATACATTGCTAACCAAGTCAAGCAAGTATTGTTTTTTTTATTAATCGGTATTTCATAAAAATAAATTAACTCTTTTCCTAAGTTTTTAAGTTCACATCCTACTGAGTAGGCATTAAAACAATAATCAAAAGTAGAATAACCAATAAAATCTATATTCCCTGTTTCAACAGCGCATAAATAAGCCTCTTTTAAAATTGACAAGCTTCCCTTAAGATGCTTTTTCCAATGCAATATATGATTGCCAAATATATCTAAAACTCCAGCCTTCAGGTATTTGGCATTTAATTTTTCTACTAACCTTAAACCTAATCTTCCATATTTATAGCCACTTTCAATATCTTGTATAGTTGTACACAATATGACTCCGTAACTTGCGTAAGCAAAACTAGACTTAGGAGCATTGCCAAATTTAATAGATAAATCAATCTGTGTTAACACAAGTGGCACTAATAATTCTGGAATACCTATATAGCCGATCCCTATCATTCCTCCCAGAATCGACATAGCTGCTAGAGATTCTGGATCGGTCATTTTGGGCAGGTTAATTAAGTTGTAAGGTTCCGCTTTTATATATATGTTATTTGGAGATTGTGGCCAAACAACTCCTAGCAAATGTAGCACTTTTAATCCAAGGTTAAACCCTTCTTGAAACTTGCTTTTTCTTATGCAATTTTCAAGCTTTAACTCATATATTTGGACTTGATCTAGAACAGTTTTAGCATTTTCTAGGACAAGGTTAGCTAAAGCTTCCATTTGCTCAAAATTCCCCAAACGGTAGGCTACCTGTGCGGCTTCTTGATGTAGTTGCAAGCTGAGGTGGTATTGCAGCAGCCAAGTGTTTCCTGTCAGCAAATTTATCCCTGTTTGCAGATAGTTGAAAGCTGGCTGATAAGCAGTTGATGCTTTAGCCTTTTGACCTGCTATTAGGTTTAATTCTGCAAGTTCATCTTTTTCTTGCTGAGAAGTAATCAACTCTAAGCCGAAATTTAATTGATTAACAATATCAAATATTTTTTCGTCTCGCTTGTCGATGGGAGTATTTTGCAGCAGCAGTTGTCCTATTTGTTTGTGGAAGATCGGCTTATCCTGTTCATCAATCAGGGAACAAGCGGCTTGCTGAATTCTGTCATGAACAAACTTGTATTCTACGGATTGCGTACTGGGGAACTTCCCTGCAATTTCTAATTCCACATCTCCCATATTCCCCAGCAACACGACTAAATTTTCAGCAACGGCTGCGTACAAATCATCCGCCGTTTCTCCCACAGAATTTTCGCAAAGTGAGGCTAATGTTTTCAGATCGAATTGATTGCCAATGCAGGCTGCTATCTTTAACGTTTCCTGCGTCTTCTCTGACTGCTGTTGAATTTTTTCAGCCATCAAATCGACAACATTATCAGTTAATTCCCTCGCTTGAATTTCCTCTAAATCCCATTCCCATCGGCAAGCTATCAAGTCAAATTGTAACAGCCCTTCCGTATAAAGCGAGCGGAGAAATTGATTCATAAAGAAAGGATTGCCGCCTGTTTTGAAAAGCACTAATTCGGCAAAGGAGTTGGCTCTTGCTTCAGGAGAATTCAGGGCATCGGAAATCAGTTGAGTAACAGAGGCTAAATCCAAAGGTGACAGAAAAATGCGATCGACATTTGCCCCTGTTTTGATAATCTCTGCAATCGTTAGCATTAACGGATGAGCCGCAGAAACTTCGTTATCCCGATACGCCCCAATTAAAAACAGTCCCGTTGACGAAGCGCTCATCAGTAGCTGCATCAGTTTCAGAGATGCCCCGTCAGCCCACTGCAAATCATCGATAAATATTGTCAGAGGATGTTCGGGTTGGGTAAAGACTTTAATGAAGTTTTGAAACACAAAATTAAAGCGATTTTCCGCTTCTGCCGCACCCAATTCTGGCGGCGCAGGTTGCTTGCCGATAATTAATTCAATTTCAGGAATTACGTCAATAATGACTTGACCGTTGATTCCCAATGCGTCTAATAATTTTTCCCGCCATTGTTTGAGATTTGCTTCGCTTTCTGCTAACAGTTGTTTGGCTAAATCCTGAAAAGCATTGACAATTGCGATGTAGGGAATGTTGCGCTGGTATTGATCAAATTTACCGGAGATAAAATAACCGCGCTGTTGAGTAATTGGTTTGTATAATTCTTGCACCAAAGCTGATTTCCCGATACCGGAATATCCCGAAATCAACATCATTGAACTTGTGGCTGTGGCATCTTGCCCTTGTCCGCTGACTCGTGCAAAAGCTGTGATCAAGCTATCAATTTCTCGCTCTCTGCCATAAAGTTTTTGTGGAATTTGAAAACGGTTAGAAATATCTTGATTCCCTAGGGTAAAAACTGATATATTGTTATTGCTGTGAATTTGATTTAAACATTCTTCTAAATCGGCTTTTATTCCGATCGCACTTTGATAGCGCTCCTCAGCGTTTTTTGCCATCAACTTCATGACAATATCGGAAATAATTTGCGGAATTTCAGGATTCACCTGAGAGGGAGACAAGGGCTGTTTAGCGAGATGACTGTGTACTAATTCCAGCACATCATGGGTGTCAAAAGGCAGTTGGTATGTCAGCAGTTCGTAAAACGTAGCGCCCAGTGAATAAAAATCTGTGCGGTAATCTAAACTTCGATTCATTCTGCCAGTTTGTTCCGGCGACATATAAGCAAGATTTCCCTCTAAAATGTTGGGATTTTTTATGGTGTAATTCTCCCGCGTCAACTGCGTGGAAATGCCAAAATCGATAATTTTGAGTTCGCCGCTAGCTGGATTGAAGACAATATTTGAAGGGTTAATGTCTTTGTGAATGATGTGGGCGCTGTGAATTTGTTGTAAACTTTCTGTGGTTGCGATCGCAATTCGCAAGAATTCTGCAATACTAAATTTTTGCTGCTGCATCCAAATTTTCAAGGATTCGCCACCAAAATCCTCGACAAACATCACCAGCGTATTTTGATATGGCTGCAAATCATAGGCTTTTATACAGCCACTCAGATTCAGAGATTGTGTGATTTTATACTCTGTGCGATAGCGGGCGAGTTCTTGGGGTGTGGGATAATTTTCTTTAAGGACTTTGAGGATGACGGGAAGACTGTCGGGTTGTCGGAATGCTCGGTAAACCAGGGAGTTTGCGCTTTCGTAGATGAGCTCTGTGACTTCAACGCCAGGAAAAGTGAGCATATTCAGCCTGCGGTCAACTTTGCAGTCGAACATAGCATAAATTTGCTCCTCACACCAGAGGTGCGTGAGCCATCAGTGGATTTTAGATTTTAGATTTTCAGCGCACGGGTTGTCAGAAACCGGGTTTTTTAACGAAATATTTGCTTAAAATCCTGAATCTCGATTAAAATACCCGGTTTTTTTAGGCTTAACGCGCAACTTTTGTAAATTTAACTCAACAGCTTCGAGTATATACTTACGTGCGAGATTCGATACCTAGCCAAAAGTTCAGGTAATATCCTCCACTAAAGCTTAGGTAAAACAGGTATTTTTTTATAGTTGCAAAACTCAACTTAGAGCTAGCGACTTCGGCGGGGTAATTTTATAAACTAAATTTACGCAAAGACCAGCACTAGCTTAGCTGGAAAAAACAAATAAAGGAGCAAATCTCATGTCTTTTGAGTTTGAAAGCGTCAATCATTTTTTTCAAGAAGTCTCGCAAGATCCCGAACTCCAGCTACAGTTCCGATCGATAACGGATCGTCCCAGCTTAGTGAATAAAGTAGTGGAGCTTGGCAAAGAAAAAAGCTACAGTTTCTCCCCAACAGAAGTTTCAGAGTGGCTGGAGTCGATGACTGCCCAGCATCAGAGTCAGTCAGATACTTCAGGCGAGTTGTCTGACAGTGAATTGGAGGCTGTTGCTGGCGCTGGACCTGTTGGGGGTGCTATAGGATTTTTGGCAGGTGGTATAGGTGGATTTTTCAGCGCTCTTGTGACAGGAAAATTCGATGAGATCGGTGAGAAAATGGCAGAAGGAGCTGTTGCTGGGGGTGTCGTCGGTCTCCTTACTCCTGGAGCATAAGTAATCTTTTGTTGAATCCAACACCGAAATCAAAAGGAGCAATCAGATGGACAGCACTAATCAGTTTTCCGCAGAAGTCGATCGAGATTCTGTCGTGCAACAGCAACAGTCGCCAGCCAATTCTGTTGCTGAAGAATTGAACGATACGGAATTAGATGCGATCGCAGGCGGTTTTCTGTTCGGTCAGCTTGGTTACTGGCGTTTAGATACAGAGAATTTTAACTCAGTTGCGGGTAAAAAGGCTGGATAGGAAGCAACTTTCCTAGGAGTAAGTTCGATCGCTTTTGGAAGCAAAATTCACTAATTATCGAAGGAGAAAACATCTGATGGAAAGCAACAATCAATTTTTGCAAGAAGTACCCTCCGAGTCGCCCGCAATCACAGCATCCGCACCGGACAACTCAACCGATGAAGAATTGAGCGACTTGGAACTCGATGCGATCGCGGGCGGCTGTTCCGATATGGCCGATCGAGCTCGGGCTGCCGGTATCCCGGTTATCACAGCCAGTGGTCCAAGGCCCAACATTTTTGGTCGTGGTCTGCCCATGAACTTAATTGAAGAAATGCAGTCCTATTACGGACAGCAGAAATGAGCTGGTTGTAACTAGAAGCGATCGAGCTTCTGCTGAGTTTAAATATCCAAGGAGAAAACATCTGATGGAAAGCAACAATCTATTTTCCCAAGAATTACCGTCCGAGTCCTCCGCAATCACAGAATCCGAATCGGACAACTCAACTAATCAAGAATTGAACGAATTGGAATTAGATGCGATCGCGGGCGGTATGCGTGTTATCACAGCCAGCGGCCCAAAGCCCGACTTTTTGCGTTTTGGTGGTCCGTCCTTCCAAATAACTGAAAAAACGCTGTCCTATAATTGGGGACAGAAGCAATGAGCTGCTTGTAACTAGAAGCGATCGCGCTTCTGCTGAGTTTAAACATCCAAGGAGAAAACATCTGATGGAAAGCAACAATCAATTTTTGCAAGAATTACCATCCGAGTCGTCCCAAATCGCAGCATCAGAATTGGAAAATTCAACTAATCAAGAATTGAACGACTTGGAACTAGATGCGATCGCAGGCGGCCGTTCCGATATGGCCGATCGCGCTCGGGCTGCCGGTATGCCTGTGGTCACAACCAACAGTCCCCGACCTCATTTTAAAGGCCCCGCTATCAGTATGGAATTCTTTGAAGCATTAAGGCATTTCGATCGCTAACTGAAGAAATGAGCGGCTTGTAACTAAAAGCTATCGCGCTTCTGCTGAGTTTCAACACCCAAGGAGAAAATATCAATGGAAACCCAGTTTCTTAAATAAACTGGGTTTTTATTTACCTCACATCGTGTACGTGTGAATCCGTACTTCCTATAGGGGCGGTTTTTGCCAACCAAAATCGACTAAAAGTAATAATTTTGTCAACCTGCTTCTGCCTCTATAGCGCGTCTAAATCATTATATAAATATTTAAAAAATATGGATGCAATACAGCCACTATACCTCATGCAGCAAGCCCCCGCTCAGGGTAACACTACAATATTTAGCGTAGGCTTAATTATCCTCTGCTTGCTGTTGCTAATTTGGTTGTGGTTGCCGGATTTGCTAACAAAAGAATAAGCAGTTCGCCAACGAGCCATGTACGGGATGTAACGGATGTAACTGAGATGTTGCACAATTTTAAATAAGGGTTTTATGAACGGGCAAGATGCCCGTTTCACAAGAATTTCACTCTTTGTGGAACGGGCATCTTGCCCGTTCTTGAAAATGGTTTTACCTTGAATCCCTACTCCAACTGCCGCGCCACCAATCGAGCAAACAATCCCCCCTGTTTTACCAATTCCTCAAACGAACCGACTTCCACCAAACGGCCTGCTTCAATTACATAAATGCGATCGGCATTGCGAATCGTACTCAGGCGGTGGGCGATGACAACTCGCGTCACATTCAACTTATCCAAACTCTCAGTAACGATCGCCTGCGTGCGGTTGTCCAAAGCACTCGTAGCTTCATCCATCAGGATAACCTTTGGTTTGACAACCATTGCGCGGGCAATTAACAATCTCTGCCGCTGTCCTCCCGACAGATTCGTGCCACCCTCGCTGACAACCGTGTGCATTCCCATCGGCATTTGTTCGATATCGGCCGCTAAACCGGCCATTTGCGCGGCTTCCCAAGCTTCCTCCTGCGTTACCATCGCCCCGCAGGTAATATTGTCAAACATCGAACCGGCATTAATTCTGCCGTTTTGCAGCACTACTCCTAACTGCCGCCGCACAGCTTGAACGTCGAGGCCTGCTAAATCTTGATTGTCGTAATAAACAGTGCCGCTTTGTGCTATTTCAAATCCCAATAACAGCCGAAATAATGTTGATTTGCCACTCCCCGAAGTCCCGACGATCGCGATAAATTCCCCCGGTTGAATATTGATGCTGACATCATCTAAAATTGGGGGGCCGTCCTCCCGGTAGCGGAAAGTTGCCCTATCGACAGTAATTTGACCTTGCAAGCGGCCCGGATCGGCTTTTGTCGGGTCAGATTCCGGGATTCCCTGGACGATCGGTTTGGCTCGCTCCCACAGCGGTACAATTCCTAAAATATCAGTTACGGTATTGCTCAAGTCTGTGATGCCGGAAAGAAAAGTTCCGAAGGCGGAATTAAAAGCGAGAAACGTCCCCATATTCAGTCCGCCGCCTTCTGTTTGAGGAGTTTGCATAAACTGAATTGCAAACCAAAACATCAGAATAGAACTGACTAACGGCAGCGCTTCGTTAAATACAGAAACGCTGTCGTTTAGTCGTTTAATTCCCGTTCTTAGTTTAATTTGCTGGCTGTATTTTTTCGCCCAAGCTGCAAAGGCTCGCCCTTCGGCGGCCGCTACCCGCAACTTTGATACTCCGTTAATCAGTTCTACTGTCAGCCCGTTAATGTCGCCTTCTCCTGTTTCCATCTGCCGCTCTTTTGGGATTAAGAGCAAGCTCGATGTGACTGTTACTATAACCGCCAGAAAAGTTAAACCAATTCCGACTAAAGTCAGCGGCAGGCTGTAAACAAACATCAGCCCCAAATTCAGCAGGGAAAATATGGCGCTCAAAAGTGTCCGCTGCGTCGCGCCGCTGAGTTGGGCGCGAATTTGATTAACTGCTAATAAGCGAGTCAGCAAGTCGCCCGAAGAATAGCTGCGGAAAAACGCCGGTTTTAATCTCAGCAATCGATCCCAAACTGCCGGCTGGAGAGTGCCGCTGGCAGCATTTTCGATCCGCAGCGTCAGAATTGTTTGGGCCATGCTAAATACAGCCCGTCCGATCGCCGCAACTAACAATACCAGCCCTAACTGCCACAGTAACAAACGATCGCTGTCAGGAATAGCATCATTGACCAAAATCGAGGTAGCTTGCGGCGTCACCATCCCCAGCAGCGTTCCCAATATCCCCAGCCCGAAAGCAGGGATCGTGTCTTTTTCATAGCCCTTCGTCCCGAAGCGAAACAGTTCCGCAGCGTTGCGAACTAATAGCGGCAGCGGCCGGTAAAACATGAGAGTTTCTGACGACAACTCTTGGGCTATTGCTTTAGTTACCCGTTTGCGAGTGCGATCGATCGGATCGAACAAAGTATAACGCTCGCCCTTACCGGGCAGCAAAGCTACAGGTCGATTGTCCGACTTTGTATAAGCCAACAGCGGGCCGCAGTTTTGCCGCCACCAATCTCCAACCAACAACACCCGGCGGGTGCGAAATTGGGACGCTCGCGCGATCGCCTCCATCGGATCTTTAACTCGGCTGAAATCTTCGGAACCCGCCGGGGGATTGACTGTTATCCCTTGTGCCTTACCTACAGCCCCAGCAGCGATTAAAAGCGGCGTTCCTTCCTCAGACAAGGCAGTTTTCCGGGGATGCAGCACCTCGGTTAACTCTCCCAAAGCTGTCTGAGTCACTTGGCGGTTTAGCTGTTCGCGTTCCTGAAAGCGCCGGAATTCCTCTGCTTTTTGCTGGGAAACCAGCAAGTTCAAGCAGCAGCAAAAATACTCGTGCAGCAAAGCTAAACTCGGGCGCAGCCAGTCGGCATTTTCCACCTCTGCTGTTGAGAAAATTTGCACCTCAACTTCCCCGGATGCCACCAGCAGCATATTCCCAGCCAGGGGAAACGCTGGGGAAGCGGAATTTAACTTCAATTCCCCCACACTCGCATCGCCCGACGAGACGCGCACCCAGACAACTGTTCCCGGCGGCGATCGCAGCATTTGACCTTTTTGCAGCGATATCTGCTGCGAGGCTGCTACAACCGCAGTTTCTGGCGCAACTTTTTCCTCCGGCGCGTGAAGCGGATCTATCCCGTAGGGAATCGCCCGTTCTCCCAAATGCTGTATCCACCCTTCCACAAGCGATCTCGTTTTGCCGTCACCAGCAGCAACTAAAGCGGCACAATCTGCGATCGCGATCGGTTCCAGTTCCGTTTCGGCGATCGCGATCGCCAGAAGTCCCCAGCCAGGTTGTGAATTTTCTCCCCCCCCTTCTCCTTCTCCCCCCCGAAGCTTGGGGGGGGTAGCTGCGCCGAACAAAGCCTCGCCTGCACCGACGCTGAACAGATAATGGCGGTTTCCCGCAGGCTTCTCACTTTGTATCTTGGCTGCAAAAACTGCGATCGCGCCCGACTTAACAATCCATACCTGATACGGGTCATTCAGCAGCAGCGGTTCATTTCCTTTAATTCGGTGCAGTTTCTTAACAGGATTTAGATCGAGCATAGCTAGTAATTGGCGATTAGTAATATCAAGTCGGGCAGGGGTTTAAAGCCCTGCGTCAAAGAAGACAGTCGGATCGAATCGATCGGGCTAATCCACAGATCCGCCGGGGATTTTAATCCCCGTCTCATCGCTAAAGTCGGTTAAAACCGACTAAATAGCCAAATCAAACCATCATTCATTTCAGTCCTCTTCAGAGGACTTTAGCTCTTAGACAGGGAATTCATTCCCTGGCGGACTGTCGGGCTGGCTACTGTATTTCTGCTATTTATTGTTCGTTTCCAACCAAAAGAGCATAAGCTCCTCCCAGCTTTTGCAACTCCTCATGAGTGCCTCTCTGAACAACTTTCCCCCCTGCAAGCATAATAATTTCATCGCAATCTCGAATCGTGCTCAAACGGTGAGCAACCACAATACAAGAAGTACCGCGACGCCTCAAATTGCGATCGATAATTAACTCTGTTTCAGCATCCAAAGCACTCGTTGCTTCATCCAACACCAACACCGCCGGATTTCTCACTAACGCCCTGGCAATTTCCAAGCGCTGCCGCTGTCCGCCGCTCATATTTGTCCCCCCTTCATTGAGTTGAGCATCGTATCCTCCCGGCATATTCAAGATAAGTTCGTGAATTGCCGCATCAATGCACGCTTGCACTAAATCTGATTCCGGTACTGTCGGGTCCCAAAGCGTCAGATTTTCCCGAACTGTTCCGGCAAATAGAAATATCTCTTGTTCGACCATTGCCAGCGAATTCGCTAGGATAGAACGGGGGATAAAATTGCGAGGAACCCCGTCAAATAAAATTTCGCCATTCATTGGTTCGTAAAGCCCGGTCACGAGTTTGGCAATAGTAGATTTCCCCGAACCGCTTCCCCCGACTAACGCTACGCGCTGACCCGGTTTTACGGTTAAGTTCAAGTTTTCAATTAGCGGCGCTTCCAAACGGCTGTAGCCAAAACTGACACCGCGCAATTCAATGCTTCCTTGCAGGTGAAAAGCATCTGGTGCGATGGCGCTGCGGCTGTTTTCACTAAAAGAATCGCGGTCTGCTTCTGGATCTACAGGGTTTTGCAGAACGTCATCAAGTCGGCTTAAATCTGCTTCTAATTCTTGCAGAGTGCTGCCAAAATTGACTAGATTGTTGACTGGTCGCAGGAATTGTTGAGTGAGACTTTGATAGGCAATTAACATCCCGATACTCAAACCGCCGTTCATCACCCGCAAGCCCCCGACAACTAAGATAGCAGTTGCAGCTAATGCCGTTAAAAATGCTGGTAATATTGACAATATTTGAGTGGGCAAAGCCAATTCTTGCTGGGCGTTGCTCATTTTGGCATAGTACCCGGCAAACTTAGAAAATAAATCGAATTCTAAACCGCTAGCTTTGACAGTTTCTATAGATTGAATGCCTGCAATTGCAGCACCGCCAACCTTACCTGTTTCCTGAGCTAATCTGGTGTTAGCATCGACGCGGCTGCGGGATAAAGATTGCAGTGCCAAAAAGTTTAAGGCTGCAAAAACAGCAGCAACACTGGTCAATACCCAGTCGTACATAACCATCATTATTGCATAGAAAACCATCATCACCGCGTCGATCGCAGTTGCAGCAAGTTTCCCCGATAAAATTTCAGCAACCTTGTCATTAACTTGGCAGCGATTGCTAATTTCACCTGCAAACCGCTGGGCATAAAATCCCACAGGCAAGCGCAAAGTATGCCAGATAAACTGTCCCGACATCGAAATCGCCAGCTTGTTTGCCAGCCGCCGCAAATAGAAAAGTCGCATTCGCGCTAGCAGCCCTTGAACGGCCGCCGCCAACAGCATTCCCAGTATTAAAGGCCGCAGCCACTCGTGACGGTTTTCGACGAGAATTTCATCCACAAAAATTTGGGTAAATGCCGCGCCAGCCAAACGGGGAACAGTCAGTAATAAACCAGCAATTAAACAAAATGCGATCGCCCAGCGGGAACTTTGCAATCGGGAATCTAAAGCACGGGCAATACTCGGTTTTTTCCCACCTTTTTTAAACTCCGGCCCAGGCTCAAAAGTCAAAACAACGCCAGTATAAGCAGACTTAAATTCTTCTAGGGAAACAGTCCTCGGCCCCGATGCGGGGTCGTTGAGATAAACGCGCTTTTTCTTCATCCCCTCAACCACCAAAAAGTGATTGAAATTCCAAAAAACAATAAAAGGTGGCGGTACAGTTTCCAACTCTTCAACAGTTTTTTTAAACCCTTTAGCATCTAAGCCGTAAATTCGGGCTGCTTTCAGGATATTAGAAGCTTTACTGCCATCGCGAGAAACGCCGCACTCGCTCCGCAATTGGGCTAAAGGTACCGGGTGTTCGCAGTAACTCAAAATAATTCCTAAAGCAGCAGCACCGCATTCTACAGCTTCCATTTGCAGCAGTGTGGGAGTACGAACTCGCCTTAAGTTGCGCGGTGTAAAAAACTTGTGAATCCAGGGTATTTTCATGGGTTAGTAAAGCTAAAATTAATCATAAATTTTGCTTGTAGTCCAATCTAGATCGCCCTAAATCTCCCTTAACAAGGGGGACTTTGACTGCTCTTGTCCCCCCCTTCTTAAGGGGGGTTAGGGGGGATCTAGACTTCGATATAAACAAGAGAAACGGTCGGTGTAACCTATTTGTTGTCAGCAATTATCTCTCCCTAGGGACGAAAAAAAACTGACTAATAACGGTTAGTAAACCCCAGTCAAAGACCGAAAAATAGGAATCACGTAAGAAATCGGCGCTAACTGCCCGATTTGAACCCGAACTAGCGCCGTAGTACCGGGGGAAATCTTGAGAGGAGGCCCGTTCGAGGAAGACCATTTGTAACCGCTGACAGTGTTCGGATCTTGTTGCAATTCCACAAAAATTTGCACGGGAGCACCTCCGCCAGCGATGCTTTTTGCGATGCTGTCAGCCAAATTTTCATTGCCGATAATTGCCGACATATCTTGATTAGTAACCGGAAAAGGAGAAACTTGGGTTACTTTGCCGACAATGCCGCCGTAGCGTTCCCGCTTGACGACGCTAGGGGTAACTTGTACAGTCATTCCCGGTTTAATTTGCTTGCCGTCTCTGTCAGCAAAATAGACAAGACTGACCATTTTTTCGCGAGAATTCTCAGATTCAACTGTCCCGATTCTTGTACCGATGTTCAGCATTTGACCTGCAACGGCGCTAACTTCTAAAACGCGCCCGTCATATGGGCTGGTAATTTTGCTGTCGGCGGTCAACTGATTCTGTAAGTGGGCAATCTTGCGTTTAACTTCCTGAATTTGATTTGTTTGGGCGATGGACTTCTCTAAGTCTTGTTGAGCTAGTTTAACCGCTTGGGTTTCTATGTCTTTAATCTTAGTTTTTATTTCATCAATTTTGTTGAGGTTTTGCAGGTAATCTCGTTCGGCGTTACTTTTCAGAACTTTAAGTTCTTGGAGGTTGTTTTTAATTTCGTTAAGGCTGTTGAGATTTTGCAGGTACTCCCGTTCGGTATTGGTAGCTTCAACCTTGAGTTGCTGCCGGCTGTTTTTGATGTCGTCAATTTTATTGAGATTTTGCAGGAATTCGCGATCGCTATTGGTTTTCTGAACGTCGAGTTCCTTTAACTGCGTTTCAATATCCGCCAGTTGCATCTGAGAGTCTGCGAATTCCTGTCTCGCTTGCAGCATTACATCCTCGCTAATCGCCCTCTCTTCTTCGTAAAGAACGCGACGAGTTTCAAACCGCTGCTGTAAAGTTTCCACCAAAGAAGTGATGTGCTGTTTTCGCTGCAAAAGACTGTCGCGTTTTTTGGCGATCGCCGCCAGAGTTTGCTGCCGCAATATCGGCGCAACTTCTTCTCGCCGCAAACTTTCTTCCAAACTTTGGCGTTTTTCTGCTAATGCTGTCAGAGTTTGCTGCCGCAGTACCGGGGCAATTTGTTCTCGGCGCAAACTTTCTTCCAAACTTTGGCGTTTTTGCTCTAATGCCGCCATACTTTGCTGGTGCAATATCGGCGCAACTGACTCCCTGTTCAAGCTTTCTTGAAGGTCTTTTTGCTGCTGTTCGAGGGTTTTTAATTCCAGCGCCATCTGCTGTTTTTGCAGCTTATTAGTATCTTGCTTTTGGCCTTGCAGTTGGGATAATTTGGCTTTTTCTTGTTCTAGCTGCTGCTTGAGGTCGAGTTTATTAATTCTGCCGATTTCTTGACCCCGTTTAACAATATCTCCCGGCTTGATATTTAGCTTTAACAATTGACCGGAACTAGCAGCTTGAAATTGCACGACGCGGCGGGGCAGAAGCAACACGCCTTGACCGGAAACAGTCAGCGGAATTCGCCCGATCGCACTCCAAACCCCCGCAGCAGCAACTAAACAGCCAATTGCAGTTAGTGGCAGCCACGATCGAGGACTAACCACCTGCATCATTTCGTCGAGGCGTTCCGGTGAAGATAAGCGATCGATCGCTTCGGTAGTGAAAAGTTTGTTTTGTTTTACCTGCATCAGCTATTCCTTTCGAGAGTGCGATCGCGCTGCCAGCAGGGGTGTATTTGAAGGGGAAATTCCTTGCAAGTCAATTGAGGCACAAACAATTTCCCAACAAACGTTCAAAGCTTCCGTGCAATTACTTGAATCTTCTCACTCCTGTTTGCAGCTTGCCTGTAAAATCACTTTACGACAATTAACCCTCGTAAGACCTAACTAACAGTAGAGTTTTCAGCTAACAAAAAGACCAGCGTACAGCCAGTCTTCAGACGGGGAATGACCCGAACTTTCGGCTAGGTATCGCCCGCAGCCAGTGCCTACACATTGGTCATCAGTTAAGTTAAAAACACTTTTGTCAATGAGTAGAATTACTCTAAGGTATCGAAGTAGCAACTTAAAATGTGCTGCTAAGGATTGCTATATAGTTGGATTTTTGATAAGTTCACTAAACCAACCCCAGTGCAACAAAAGGCTCTAGATTTGCTGGGTGTTTCTCTGATTTGTACCCAGTCAACCGGGCGCCAAAATCTTTAAAAAGCTTACTCTACACTGAATAGGCTTTTTGTCAATTTGGGAAGTTCAGTGTAATTGGTGATTGGTAATTGTAGGTGGGGTAGAAGGAAGAGAAACCCCACCTACAATTACTATTAACAGTCAAAGTCACAAGTCAAAAGCTAACAGTCAACCGTTAATTGTTAACTGTTGACTGTTAAACTCAATGCCTGTGCCGAACTCGCTAGAAAATGCCTGAATGGCTGTTCATTCTCTCGATTTAGAACTTTTGGAGAGCTTACCCTCAAAAGGTTGAACTCCACTATTTGGATAGTTGTCATCGCTGGGGCTAAAAATCCGCACCGCTGCTTCCGAGACGTAACGCATCGCGTTTGCCAAAGATTTAGAAAGATTCATAGAATCTGCCTCTCTTGTCTGGGTTCTGATACTTTTAATATTACTCTGATTTTTGGGCTGTGGATGAGTTTAGCAATATTTATTTGAATTACTTATTGGTCTGCAACATTGAAGCAAGCTGAAGGTTTTAGGAATTACGCATTGTTGGACGATCAACCTTTTGCTGGTAGATTTTTCCTTGGTCAACTCAATCAGTGGCGATCGCAATCCCGACGCTCAGAAACCCGGTTTTCTACATCTTTCCAAGGGCTGGAACTAAATATGTTCGTAAAAAATCGGGAACGCTTGAGTGTTTGTACTTAATTCCTGAGTTTGTTAAAGTAAGTATTTATATTGATTTTACCATAATATTAATGTATAAATTAACCTAAATCCGGTATTAAAGGGCATAATCAGCGAATTTTTTCGACAATATCTGCAATCTTTATAAAAATTTTACAAAAATATATGGTATTATTCACTATAATTAAAAAAAAGAAGTTTGTCCGGGGTTTTTCTTATGGAAACTGCGACAGAAAGCCTGCAGCTCACAGGTTTTGAAGAAATATTAGAAGACCGGGAACTGACGGTTTCTTCAGCAGATTACAGCCTTTTGACCGATCTCTACCAGCTAACGATGGCCGCTTGTTACGTTGGGGAAGGGCTCGACGGGCGGGCCGCGAGTTTTGAATTATTCGCGCGCAGGCTGCCAGAGGGTTTTGGCTACGCGATCGCGATGGGTTTGACCCAAGTTATCGATTATTTGGAGAAATTTCGGTTTTCGCCGGCGCAAATTCAGGCTTTGCAGTCCACTGGGATTTTTGCCGGCGCCCCGGAGCGATTTTGGACTTTACTCGCCACAGCCCGCTTTAGTGGCGATGTTTGGGCGGTGCCGGAGGGGACGGCGGTGTTTGCCAACGAGCCTCTGCTGCGAATTGAGGCTCCTCTGTGGCAGGCTCAGTTGGTGGAAACTTATTTGTTGAATGCCATAAATTATCAAACTTTGATTGCGACGCGGGCAGCGCGGCTGCGGGATGTGGCGGGTCCGGAGGCTAAGTTGCTGGAATTCGGGACGCGCAGGGCTTTTGGGCCTCAAGCTGCTGTTTGGGCTGCTAGGGCGGCCCTGGCTGCGGGGTTCGATGGAACTTCTAATGTTTTGGCTGCTTTGAAGTTGGGGCGCAAGCCTGTCGGTACGATCGCCCATGCTCTGGTAATGGCTGTGGCGGCTCTAGAAGGCAGCGAGAATCAGGCGTTTGCAGCTTTTCACCGCTATTTTCCGGGGGCGCCCCTGCTGATCGATACTTACGATACTGTCGCGGCGGCGCGGATGTTGGCCGATCGAGTAAACAGCGGTGAAATGCAGTTGGAAGGCGTGCGGCTCGATTCTGGCGATTTGGCGGTGCTGTCTCGGGAAGTTCGATCGATCCTTCCGGGCGTTCCAATTTTTGCTAGTGGCGATTTGGACGATCGAGAAATTGCTAAATTAAAAAGTAGCGGTGCTTGCATTGACGGTTACGGTTTGGGAACCAAGTTGGTCAGCGGTTCCCCTGTCAACGGTGTTTATAAGTTGGTGGAAATTGATGGAATTCCGGTGATGAAAGAGGCAAGTGGCAAGGTAACATATCCAGGAAGAAAGCAAATTTTTAGACATATTGAAAATGGGCAAATTCTCGGAGATTGTTTGGGATTGTCGGGAGAAACTATTCACAATTGCGATTCTTACTTACCATTAATGGAGTTGGTTGTCAAGGATGGCAAACGAGTCCTGAACCCGGAAAGTTTGGAGGAGATAGCCAAACGCACTGCTGCTTCAGTCGCCAGTCTTCGACCCGAAACTCGCCAACTTGACAACCCGATTTCGCCGTCGGTGGAAATTTCTACCGATTTGCAGAGTCTCACCCAAAAAACGAAAAAGAGTTAGTAGTTAGTAGTCAGTGGTTATTGGTGTTAACTTAAGACTAAAATCCATGATAAATCTCGTTTCTAGCTTAGCCTCGATCCCCCTAAATCCCCCTTAAGAAGGGGGACTTTGAGAGCTGACAGTCCCCTCTTTTTTGAAGGGAGACTTCGATCGCTCCAGTCCCCCCCTTTTTGAGGGGGGTTAGGGGGGATCGAGGGGTTAATTATCAAACAGCAGGCTGGAACTACGTTTGATATTAATTTGACACGCTTTGGTCATTAGTATGTAGTTCAATTCCCCATTCCCAATTCCCCATTAACTATTAACAATATTACCGATTACCTATGCAGAAGATTGCTCTTTTTGGAACCAGTGCCGATCCGCCCACAGCGGGACATAAAACTATTCTGAGTTGGCTTTCCCAACATTTTGATTGGGTAGCAGTTTGGGCGTCGGACAATCCTTTTAAGTCGCACCAAACTTCTCTAGAACACCGATCGGCAATGCTGCTGTTAATGATTCAAGAAATTAATTCGCCCAGACACAATCTTTGTTTGCATCCAGAACTCAGCAGTTCGAGGACGGTGGAAACTGTGGAACAAGCCAGATTGCTGTGGCCTAATGCAGATTTGACGCTGGTAATAGGTTCCGACTTGGTGGGGCAACTGTCTCGCTGGTACAAATTTGAAGAATTGTTAAAAAAAGTCGAGTTGCTGATAGTACCGCGACCCGGTTATCCGTCAGAGCAAATAGATTTGTGGCAGTTGAGGCGCCTGGGTGCAGACGTGGCGATCGCATCTTTGAGCGCTCCCAATGTTTCTTCTACTTCCTATCGGGAAACAGGAGACAGGGAAGCTCTGACTCCGACCATCGAAGATTACATCCATAGGGAGCATTTGTACGCATGGCACGAGGCACAAAAAAGAGCGAGGGTTGCTCATTAGCTGACTTTAAAGTAGGAGTAGATAATGTTATTTTTTCCGTCGATACCGTGCAGAACCGCTTGTTGGTGCTGTTGGTAATGCGGCAAGACGAACCGTTTATCGATTCTTGGAGTCTTCCCGGTACTTTGGTGCGTCAGGGCGAGTCTCTTGAAAATGCGGCTTACCGAATTTTGTCTGAGAAAATTCGGGTAAAAAATTTGTATTTGGAGCAATTGTATACTTTCGGAGAACCGGGGCGCGATCCTCGGGAAGTTACCAGGGGCGATCGTTATCTTTCGGTTAGTTATTTTGCTTTGGTACGCTTTGAAGAAGCTGAGTTAATTGCTGGGAGTGTAGTCGCTGGTGTCGGGCACCGTGTCGGCGGTATTGCTTGGTATCCCGTGCAACAAGTTCCTAAGCTGGCCTTCGATCACAATCAAATTCTCGAATACGGATATCGGCGACTGCGTAACAAACTTGAATACAGCCCGGTAGCTTTTGAAGTTTTGCCGGAACTTTTTACTTTGAGCGATTTGTATCAACTTTATACAACTATTTTGGGGGAAAATTTTTCTGATTATTCTAATTTTAGAGCTCGATTGTTGAAATTGGGTTTTTTGTGCGATACCGGTGTTAAGGTTTCGCGCGGGGCGGGCCGCCCTGCTAGTTTGTACCGCTTTGATGCGGCCGCTTTTGCTCCTTTCAAAAATAAGCCACTGGTGTTTATCTAGCTGTTCCTTGGATGACATTCTGGGATCAATTTAGTAACATTAGAATAGAAGCTATTAAGGAGTGCAGACGATGAAAGACCCTGATGAATGCGCTAATATTCACGAAGTTCGGGAGGAAATTGATATCATCGATCGAGAAGTGATCGATGCTTTGAGCAAGAGATTTCAATACGTCATCGCGGCAGCAAGGTTCAAAACGAGTGAAGCTAGCGTTCGATCGTCGGATCGCTTTCAGGCTATGTTACAGCAGCGGCGCGAGTGGGCTAAAGAATCGGGTTTGAATCCTGATGTGGTGGAAAATATTTACCGGGATTTGGTAAATTATTATATTGAGGAAGAGTTAAAACATTACAAATCTGAGTAAGTTTTCGCTACATTCAAATCTAGGACTATAGGAAAGTGAGTCCGCGCGGGCGGATTGTTAGCAATATTTATTAAGTGATTTGGTGATATGAAAATTGCGATCGCACAACTCAATCCTACTATTGGTGATATCTTGGGCAACTCCAACCTAATTCTGGAGGCTGCGAAAAAAGCTGAGGTTGAGGGCGCAAACTTATTGCTAACACCGGAACTTTCCCTGATCGGTTATCCGCCGCGCGATTTGTTAATTAATCCGAGTTTCATTGCAGATGCAGGTGCACAGTTGCAGCAACTGGCGCAAGCTTTGCCACGAAAGTTGGCAGTTATAGTAGGCACAGCCTTACCTAATGCTAAGGCTGTTAAACTCGGCGGAAAATCATTGTTTAATAGCGCTGTTTTGTTGCAAAATGGCGCCGTCAAACAAGTTTTTCATAAACGCTTGTTGCCTACTTATGATGTATTTGATGAAGATAGATATTTTGAACCTGGAGAAAACAGCAATTACTTTTCTATTGGCGAAGTCAAAATTGGCGTGACAATTTGTGAAGATTTGTGGAACAATGAAGAGTTTTGGGGTAAACGCAGTTACGCGGGCGATCCTGTTTCCGATCTGGCAAAATTGGGCGTAGATTTAGTGGTGAATTTGTCGGCATCGCCTTACTGTGCGGGGAAGCGGGGAGTGCGATCGGCGATGTTGCAGCACAGCGTCATCCGCTGCGCGATACCGATTATTTACGCTAATCAGGTAGGGGGAAATGACGATATTATTTTTGACGGCAGCAGTTTTGCTGTGAATCGAAAGGGTAATTTGATTCAGGTATTAGCTTCTTTTGAAACGGATTTTGCGATGCTGAAATATGACGCAGCTAAACAAGATTTAGTTGGCAGCCATCAGCAAAATGCAGCAGGAATTAAGGCGACGCCGTTGAGTTTTTATCCTGCCGAGGGAGATGCAGAAATTTGGGCGGCTTTGGTTTTGGGAGTGCGAGATTATGTCCGCAAGTGCGGTTTTTCTAAGGTTGTACTCGGTTTGAGTGGGGGGATAGATTCGGCTTTGGTGGCGGCGATCGCCAGTTGCGCGCTCGGGTACGAAAATGTTCTAGGGGTGCTGATGCCTTCTCCTTACAGTTCGGATCATTCGGTTAATGATGCTTTGGAATTAGCCCGCAATCTGGGCATCGCGATCGAACTATTGCCGATCGGCGATTTGATGAAAACTTACGATCGCACTCTCGCCGATTTGTTTATCAATACAACTTTCGGGATTGCTGAGGAAAATATTCAATCGCGGATTCGAGGCAATCTGTTGATGGCAATTTCTAATAAGTTCGGACATTTGCTGCTTTCTACGGGCAATAAGTCGGAAATGGCGGTGGGTTACTGCACTCTCTACGGCGATATGAATGGGGGATTGGCAGTGATTTCTGATGTCCCGAAAACTCGCGTGTATTCGCTTTGTAGGTGGCTGAATTATGGGAGAGAGAAAATTAAAAATCAGGCTGACTTGGGAAAGGAAATTATTCCGGTTAATATTATTACTAAGCCGCCGAGTGCGGAACTAAAACCGGGTCAAATTGACCAAGATTCTTTGCCGGATTACGATGTTTTGGACGAGATCTTGCAGCGGTTGATAGAAAATCACGAATCGGTCCAACAAATTGTCGCTGCAGGACACGATGAAGCCGTGGTTAAACGTGTAGTAAAATTAGTGAGGCAAGCGGAGTTTAAACGGCGGCAAGCAGCCCCGGGTTTGAAAATTAGCGATCGAGCTTTTGGTACCGGTTGGCGGATGCCGATCGCCAAATCTTCCTTCTATTAAACGCATCATTAAACGCAAAATGGTTAACATCGACGGTAGTTTCGGCTTCGATTTTCTCCTGGGAACTCTCAGCAACGATACGATTAGAGGATTTGCGGGTAATGATACTATTCAAGGTTTGGGGGGAAATGACCGAATTTTTGGCGATCGGGAAAATGATTTGCTAGCAGGAAATGAAGGCGCTGATACGCTGTCTGGCGGTCAGGGAAGCGATACAATCTATGGAGGACAAGACTCCGATTGGATATTTGGCGATCGGGGTAACGATTTGCTAATAGGCGGCGAAGGCGGGGATATCTTGACAGGAGGCGCGGGGGAGGATTTATTTGTGGTTGAAATAACCTCCGCCGCATCTACTATTACTGAAGCCGATATAATTACAGATTTTGGCAACGGCAATGATAAAATTGTTTTGACAGAAGGCATGAAGTTTAGCGATTTAGAGCTTTCTGTTGGCGACAACCAAACTATTATGAAATATAAAAAATCGGGCAAATATTTAGGAGTTGTTTCGGGAAATTCTAATCTGACTGAATCCAACTTTATTTCGCTGTTTGGCGGACTAGATAGAGGTCAGCTTTTGCCAATTTCGGTTAACACGATTATAGCCGATCGCGCGATCGGACTGGAAGTGGCGCAAACTCCCCAAGAACAAGCCACAGGTTTAATGTTTCGGACAGAATTACCGGAGAACAGAGGAATGTTTTTCCCGATAGAACCAGCGCGAAACGTGCGTTTTTGGATGAAAAACGTGTTTATTGAGCTCGATATGGTTTTTCTGCGGGAAGGCGTAGTGCAGGCAATAATTCCTAACGTACCGCCGTGTTTGAGCGAAACCTGCCCCAACTACGGCCCGGATGTTCCCGTTGACGGAGTTATTGAACTCAGAGGCGGAAGAGCGGCACAATTGGGACTCAAAGTTGGCGATCGGATTCCCAATTTACCCTAAAAGGTATATGATTTTATCGCAGCCTTAAACATTTGTGCATCCAATGAATCCTATTGAATTAAAAATAATTCCCCATCAAACTCAAGACGGTTTAGCTTACCAACATTTGCGCTTGCGTATTACAACTCAAGACGGTATCATCACGCCAAATGATTTACAAGGTTTGAAACTTCCTCAAGACGTTCAATTGAGCCAAGGAATTGTCATTGAAGGTAGAGGAGCAATTTGGCTGTACGGGTATTTAGTACACGAATGTCATCCTGCGGCTTGGGTTGGATGTTACGATCCGCGATTAGAAGGTGCCGTGGTAGTAGCGACGCACAAGCACGAGGTATCAGTTGGACAGGTATTAAAATTGAATTTACCGAGCGATTAAGACTCTCCGTAGCGGGTGTAGCGGCTTTGGTTTTGAATGCCAATCCGACTCTTACTCCGGCTCAAGTTGAGTATATCTTGACGACAACAGCCAAACCAAATGGGATAATAGCCTAGAAAGAATAGGCAGCAACTTTTCATAAACATTAGTCGATCGCCATACACCCGCGCGAATCTGTTTTGTCCCCACCTCCGCGCGGATGGGATGTGGATGCAATCCAGCAATGGCAAATATGGATTGACTTCGCAGTTAGAAGTTTGGCAGAAACTCGGCGGTTCTAGTTGTCGAACTTGTGAAGGTCAAATTCAAAATTTTAGCAAGCAAGTAGGATGGAACATGAGCTCGCAAGTAATCCCTATATAAGACGAGTTTCCAGGCTAGTATCCAACAGTTGCTGCCTGAAGTTGGCAAAGTTATGTTGACAGCGATAAAAGCATAACTAGGTACTGTCTTTTTGCTGGCGCGCAGACATGACAAGCGTGGAGAGTTACAAAATTTAACCTGTTTTCTACTTTCGCCAATTGCGGCAAGTAACAGTTAATACAGCATATTCCAGGTTCATGAACTACAGTAGCAGCTATATTGTGTGGTGTTAATCTGAAGGGTGCGGATCTGCGAGATATTGGATAAAACTTGCAGATTGTTGATGGCCACGCACCTTACTTGCTGGACTTTTCAAAGCTTTTGACCTATGCCTGTTTCTCACAAATCATTTAGGATGGCTATAAATTGAGATGGGTTTAATAATATTGAGGAATTGCTGCAAAATGGTGGACGAATGATTAGGCCGCCAAACAGCAGTTAATTGAGTGGTTGTCGTTTGTTCCTGAATCTGACGATAGACCACTCCTTCGCGTTGAAGATTCTGTACGTAAGATGGCAGAATGCTGATACCTGTTTCGCCTGCGACTAATCCCAAAATTGTGACCATAAAGACGGCTGTTTGAGCAACTTTAGGAACAAACCCTGCTTGCGAACATACATGGTAAATTTCTTCAGATAAGCCAGCCACAATCTGATGAAGTGGCATTACAAATTCTTGATCCTTTAGGTCGGAAAGCGAAATTTTGGATTGGGCTGTAAGCGGATGGTTTTTGGGTAAAACGACGACAAGTGGTTCTTGCGTGAGAGACATCGTTTCTAAATCATTGGCTTCAGAAATATCGTGGTAGAGATAGAGAAAAATGATATCAGTCTGGCGATCGCGCAACCTCTGAATTAAGAAAGCACTGTGTTCTTCCTGCAAAATCAGTTGTACCTCTGGATATTGCTGTCGAAAAGTTCGCAGAATCTCTGGAAAGACACCATTCGCGATCGAACTGGGAAAACCCACCGTCAAATAACCCAATTCACCCTGATCGATGCGCTGGGTTTTATGTACCGCTTGTTCTAACTTTACCAAAGTTGCGCGAGCTTCTTCTAAAAACGCCTGTCCTGCTGGGGTTAGCTGAATCGGGTGACTTTTGCGATCGAATAGCTTCACACCCAGTTCAGCCTCTAAATCTTTAATTTGTTGACTTAGGGGGGGTTGGGCAATGTGCAATCGCTTTGCCGCGCGACTAAAGCTCAGTTCGTCTGCCACTGCAATGAAGTAACGAAGATGGCGAAGTTCCATAGGTTATACGATTTTAGATTTTAGATTTGAGAATTGAACGATTGGGAATGAATGATTACTATCATGATTTGGAGCACGGGCCTACAGTTACATTCTCTTTTGTAACGGGGATTAAATACTATATTTTTTAAGTATATTTTTATATAAAAAATAGTATTTGACATATAGCACTAGCTTCTTTATCTTGAAAGTAATAGTTATAAGTTTCGGCACGAAATACCCATTTAAGTATTGCTTAATGAGGATTATTCATGATTTCGCAAGTAATTCGACGAGTTGCAGTTGTGGGAGGAACCCACGGAAACGAGTTGACTGGGGTTTATCTGATTAAGAAGTTTCAACAATTCCCAGACTTACTGAAACGATCGAGCTTTGAGGTGGTTACTCTATTAGCTAATCCTCAAGCAGTAAAGTCCAATCGGCGTTATGTCGATCGCGATTTGAACCGTTGCTTTGCCGAGGAAGATTTGTCTAACCCAGATTTGATTGGTTACGAGAACAGACGTGCTAAGGAAATCTCCGCCCAACTATGTCCGAAAGACGAACATGGGGCTGATGCGATCGTTGACCTTCACAGCACAACGGCCAACATGGGGCTGACAATTTTACCATCTAGCAAACATCCATTCAATTTGCAATTATTAGCTTATTTGAGTGAGATTGAGCCCTCACTGCGAGTTTGTTTCGGAGAGCATTCTGGTGAGGATGCCCCAATGCTTCGATCGCTCTCTGCTTTGGGTTGCACCGTAGAAGTTGGGCCGATCGCCCAGGGAGTCGTCAATGCCCGTCAGCTTCAGCAAACCGAAATGCTGGTTCACGCCATTCTGGATTATCTCGATGCACAAAATCGGGGAAAGCAGTTTCCTACACCATCATATTTAACTGTATATCAGGCGATCGGCTCGGTAGACTATCCCAGAAATTCAGTAGGTGAACTGCAAGCCGCGATCCATCCCCAACTTCAGTTCAAAGACTATGAACCTTTACATCCCGGTGAACCGATGTTTCTCACATTTACGGGAGAATCACTCCCCTATCAAGGAGAATCTACTGTTTTCCCTGTATTCATTAACGAAGCTGCCTATTACGAAAAACACATAGCGATGGTTTTGACGCAAAAACAACAGCTTCAGCTTGAAACGGCATAACTTCCCGAAAAATATGACTTTTATGAAATTAGGGTTATGACTTTTATGAATTCAAGCAATGAATTTATGAATAGACTTATCATCTCGCATCGGGAATAATCTTAATTAATTTAAAATCCAGCATTGTCTCCCCTAAACACCAGTGAATCTCAAATTATCAGGAGTGAATTATGGAAAGTACGCTCGGTATATTTGCAATCGATCGCGAACAGCAGATCACAGCAGCATTAACAACCTTTGGTAACAGCGGTCAGCTTAATTTTTTCACTGCATCCCGTCTATTTAATGGTAGCATCCCCACCCACGGCTTTGACACGGCTAACTTGAAAGCGATCGCGATCGGCGAACAAGGACAAATAGCAGATTTTCTAGTATCCCCCAAAAGCGAGAGCCTCAGTTACTCAGCCAACAATCAAGTCGCTAGCGGTACATCTGCTGCTCAACCAAAATCGAACTCAGATGCGATCGCTGTCGGCACAGATCCCCTAACAGGAACGAGAACGGCTAATCAGTTGAATTTATCAGACCCAGGCAACTCCTTAGCAACTGCACGCAATATTGGTGTTGCTGATAACAATCGCCTCACATCCAATGATTTTGTCGGAGTTGACGATAACGATGATTATTACCGCTTTACTATTAACAACAATAGCGATTTAAGCTTGCGTATCGATGTTTTGAATGGGGCAGGTATCGAGTTGATTCAAGATAAAAATCGCAACGGTGAGGCTGATTATGATGAACTTCTTGGCAGGGATTATGCCTCAGCAGGTGCATCCGGCGAGATAAATTTATTCAACCTGACTCCTGGAGATTACTATGTCGCAGTTTATAGTTTCTCTGGCTATAAGAATTACAACCTGAATCTTGCTGCAACGCCTGCTACTGGTTTTAGCAGCAATTACGGATACGGTTTAGTGGATGCAAATGCAGCAGTAGCCCGCACTTTTAACAGTCCTGTTAAGTTCCCCGAAGTTCCTAATTTAGGCGGTAATGATTGGGCAAGAGACATGGTAAATGCGCCGGAAGTTTGGCAGGGGGGAATTACCGGAAATGGGATTGTTGTAGCTGTCGTGGATAGCGGTGTTGACTACACCCATCTCGATTTAGATGCCAATATTTGGCAGAATGCGGATGAGATTCCCAATAACCGAATTGACGACGATCGCAACGGATATATTGATGATATCCGGGGTTGGGATTTTGCGTGGAACGACAACAACCCAATGGATTGGAACGGTCACGGGACTCACGTAGCAGGCGCGATCGCGGCTGAACGCAATGGTTTTCACATCACAGGAGTTGCCCCCAATGCCAAGATTATGCCTGTCAAGGTGTCGGACCCGTCGTATAACTGGAACATCAATAATATTGCAGAAGGAATTCGCTATGCTGCTAATAATGGAGCCAATGTAATTAACCTCAGCTTGAGCGATTATCGGTTATCTTCCAAGGTAATTGAGGACGCAGTTCAGTATGCAAATAGTAAAGGCTCTGTTGTCGTCATGTCAGCAGGAAATGATTATTCCAGCCAACCAGATTATCCAGCTACAAATGCCGATCGCTTCGGAATTGCTGTCGGAGGAATAGATAGAAATAGCAAGATTGCTGACTTTTCTAACCGTGCAGGTTCTAAACCTTTGGATTACATAGTTGCACCGGGAGTAGATGTTGTTTCTACAACTCCTTATAACACCTACAACAAGAAAACCGGCACGTCAATGGCAGCCCCTCACGTAGCGGGTGTAGCGGCTTTAGTTTTGAATGCAAATCCGAATCTAACTCCGGCTCAGGTTGAGCAAATTTTGACTTCAACAGCCAACCCAAATGAGATAATAGCCTAGGAAAAATAGGCAGCAACTATTAGACCTCTCCAGAAATGCAAGTCTTGAACAGGCAGGATGCCTGTTCCACAATAATATAATTTTTGGAGAAGTCTATTCAGAAACATTAGTCGATCGCCCTACAAGCGCGCGAATCTGTTTTGTCAGAAGCTTCGGGCGATCGACAAAACTCTCGTCAATTTAGCAAATTTGCAATTTTAGTGTGAGGACTTATGACTATTACTCGCGTCTCTGTTGACTCAGCAGGCAATCAGGCGAACGGCTTCTCCAACAATTCCTCCATCTCAGCCGATGGGCGGTTTGTAGCATTTCAATCTAATGCCTTCAACCTCGTGCCCGGGGATACTAACGGTAGCAGCGACATCTTCGTGCGGGACACGCTCACCAATACCACCACCCGCGTCTCAGTAGACTCAGCAGGCAATCCGGGGAACAGCTTCTCCTTCTCTCCCTCCATCTCAGCCGACGGGCGGTTTGTAGTATTTCAATCTAATGCCTCCAACCTCGTGCCGGGGGATACTAACAATCTCTATGACATCTTCGTGCGGGACTTGTCAACCAATACAACTACCCGCGTCTCTGTAGACTCAGCAGGCAATCCGGGGAACGGTAGCGTCAGCTATTCCTCCATCTCAGGCGACGGAAGGTTTGTAGCGTTTGAATCTAATGCCACCAACTTCGTGCCGGGGGATACTAACAATCAACCGGACATCTTTGTGCGGGACTTGTCAACCAACACCACCACCCGCGTCTCTGTAGACTCAGCAGGCAATCAGGCAAACGACTTTTCCCTATTCCCCTCCATCTCCGCCGACGGGCGGTTTGTGGCGTTTACTTCTTATGCAACCAACCTCGTGCCGGGGAATACTAACAATGCTGGCGACATCTTCGTGCGGGACTTGTCAACCAACACCACCATCCGCGTCTCAGTAGACTCAGCAGGCAATCCGGGGAACAGCAGCTCCCGCTATCCCTCCATCTCAGGCGACGGGCGGTTTGTGGTGTTTAACTCTGATGCCTCCAACCTCGTGCCGGGAGACACGAACAATGCTCAGGATGTCTTCGTGCGCGACTTGTTAACCAATACCACCACCCGCGTCTCTGTAGACTCAGCAGGCAATCAGGGGGACAAAACCTCCTTCGCTGCTCCCTCCATCTCAGCCGACGGGCGGTTTGTGGCGTTTAACTCTGATGCTTCCAACCTGGTGCCGGGGGATACTAACAATCAAACCGACATCTTCGTGCGGGACTTGTTAACCAATACCACCACCCGCGTCTCTGTAGACTCAGCAGGCAATCAGGGGAACAGCTTCTCCGCCGACATCTCCGCCATCCCGGCGAACGGACCGAAAGTCTCGGCGAACGGACAGAAAGTGTCGTTTGAATCAGATGCCTCCAACCTCGTGCCGGGAGACACGAACAATGCTAAGGATGTCTTTGTTTCTGACATCGGCAGCACTCCAGGCGGCGGCAATAACCCTCCAAACGTCATCAACGGCACGAACGGCAACGACAACCTGACAGGCACTCCCGGCAACGACACCATCAACGGTTTGGCAGGCGATGACGTGCTGACTGGTTTGCGGGCCAACGATATCATCAATGGTGGCGACGGCAGCGATAACCTGTCTGGCGGCAAAGGTTTTGACACCCTCAACGGCGGTTTGGGCAACGATATTCTACTCGGTGGCGTGGGCAACGATGTATTTGTTTTAGGTGCGGGATTGGGAGTTGATACCATCTCTGATTTCGCCAACTCTCAAGATACCTTTAAATTAATCAATGGCTTGACTTTCGGACAGCTATCAATTTCCCCTGGAACTAACGGCACATTAATTAGAGTAGCCAGCAGCGGTGAAGTTTTAGCTTCTTTGATAGGCGTTGCTCCGAACCTCATCGGCCCTGAAGATTTCCTCTCTGTTTAGATATCTGCCGATTCTCAATTGCCTAGTGTAGAAAGACAGCACGGCGCTTTGTCCTTTTACCGAATATTTCACCTTTACTCAAAGAACGCGAGCGCGACTTACGCACTCCGACAGAGCAACCGGGTTTTTTACCGAATTTGCGGGTCACAACGCAGTATTTTCGTAAAAAACCCGGTTTCTGAACCCCCGTAAACAAGCCCTAGCAAAAAATGGTTTGACGCGCAATATACTGTTGTTGGCTTTTAGTTATTAATTATGGCAAATTACAGAACTGTCTTGTTGTTCAATAGTTTAACTTTAGTGCTAGTTGGGCTAGTGACGGCGTGTCTGAGTTTATTTGGTTCTTCGGTAAAAGGGTTATTTTTGCCCCCTTGCTCTGCCACGTATCCGGGTGCAGGTTTCTTTTTTTTGGCGTTTCAAATGTTATTTTATTTATCGGTAATGGTGTGCGCTTTTACCTTTGGATTGCTGAGAATTATTCAACCAGAGCGCCCAGAAAATCGATTTATTTTATATTCGGCACTGTTTGCCGGTTGCTTTCTGTTCAATGAAGTTTTTCGCACCCACGTTCATCTGGGACGTGCGGGTTTCCCGAAAGTGACAATTGTCATATTTTACGCCGTGCTGGCTGTTGCATACGGATTAGCTTTTCGGAGACAAATTCGCTCGACTCCCTATGTTTTACTGCTGAGTGGCGTTGGTTTGTTATTTGTTGCCTTTTTTGCAGAAGCGCTGCCTTTAAAAAACGAGATAATTTCGAGCTTGCTGGAGGGAATACCGAAGCTGTGGAGCGGAATTAATATTGCACTTTATTTTTGGTTTTTGTGTCAGGGCTTGATAGTGCGATCGCTCAATTTATCCCAATAAAATCATATTCAGAATACTTGGTTCACTTCCTGCGAACTCAAGGACATTTTATTTGTTAGTAATTACGCTCATCAACCCGTTTCTACGAAAAATAAGAGGTTGATGAGCGAATCACCTATTTACAACAGATTTAGCATCAAAACAAAAAGTATCGCTGCGCCATTGGCAAAACAGTTGCCGGTTCGCAAGTTAACAATTCCCCATCCGCCCTGACTTCATAAGTTTCTGGATCGACTTCCATTTGTGGCAAATAATCGTTGAGTTTCATGTCTCTTTTGCTAATTTGTCGCGTCCCGGAAACTGCTACAGTGGGCTTTTGCAAACCGAGCTGTGCGGCAATATCTCGATCGCGCGCAGCCTGCGAAACAAACGTCAGACAAGTCGCCCCTATCGCCCCGCCAAAACTGCCAAACATCGGCCGCATATGCACCGGTTGCGGCGTCGGAATGCTGGCGTTAGCATCTCCCATCTGCCCGTAGGCGATCGCCCCTCCTTTAATTACCAGTTCCGGTTTCACCCCAAAAAAAGCCGGCCGCCACAAACACAAGTCCGCCAATTTCCCCTCTTCCACCGAACCGACATACTGACTAATTCCGTGAGTAATTGCCGGATTAATGGTATATTTTGCAATGTAGCGCTTCACCCGAAAATTGTCATTTTCTCCCCCTGGGGAACGGGCATCTTGCCCGTCTAAATCACCTGTGGAACGGGCATCTTGCCCGTTCAAAATTCCCCTTTGAACCTTCATTTTGTGTGCCGTTTGCCAAGTCCGAATAATCACCTCTCCCACTCTTCCCATCGCCTGAGAATCAGAAGAAATCATACTAAACGCACCTAAATCGTGGAGAATATCCTCAGCAGCAATAGTTTCCCTTCTAATTCTCGATTCAGCAAAAGCCACATCTTCAGGAATGCCTCGATCCAAATGATGGCAAACCATCAACATATCTAAATGTTCTTCTAAAGTATTGACAGTGTAAGGGCGAGTAGGGTTAGTTGACGAGGGCAAAACATTAGCTTGTCCGCACACTTTAATAATATCCGGTGCGTGTCCGCCACCAGCACCTTCGGTGTGGTAGGTGTGAATAGCACGATTTTTGAAAGCAGCAATTGTAGCTTCCACAAATCCCGCTTCATTGAGAGTATCTGTGTGAATTGCCACTTGCACATCGTACTCGTCAGCTACATTCAAACAAGTGTCGATCGTTGCTGGTGTAGTTCCCCAATCTTCGTGGAGTTTCAAACCCATTGCACCGGCTAATATTTGTTCAATTAATCCTTGCGGTTGACTGCTATTTCCTTTACCTAAAAATCCTAGATTTACGGGGAAAGCGTCAGCAGCTTGCAGCATTCTGTACATATGCCAAGGCCCGGGAGTGCACGTTGTGGCGTTTGTACCCGTTGCGGGGCCAGTGCCACCGCCGATCATTGTCGTGATTCCAGAGGCGATCGCCACTTCTATTTGTTGCGGGCAAATAAAGTGAATGTGACTGTCAATTCCCCCGGCAGTCAGAATCATTCCTTCACCGGCAATTACTTCAGTACCAGGCCCGATAATAATATCTACCCTATCTTGAATATAAGGATTTCCGGCTTTACCAATTTTGTAAATTTTGCCGTCTATAATGCCGACATCTGCTTTAACAATTCCCCACCAGTCTAATATTAAAGCATTAGTAATTACCGTATCAAAAGCGCCGTCTGCATTAGAAATTGGCGACTGTCCCATGCCGTCGCGAATGACTTTGCCACCGCCAAACTTAACTTCATCCCCGTAGGTTGTGAAGTCTTTTTCAACTTCTATGAATAATTCTGTATCGGCTAACCGGACGCGATCGCCCACAGTCGGTCCGAAGGTTTCCGCGTAAGCGCGGCGCTCCATTCTGTAACTCATGCTCGCTCCTAATATTAATCAATTTTTAGTTAGCAGTTGAGACCCACTTGAATTATAGTATGTGATAAGTTCCTCAATCTAAAACAGTAAAAAAATACAACATTACGCAAGCTTTAAAACCCTGATAGGCATCACTTCTTGCCAATCTAAAATCCCCAATGCTATCAAGGGGCAAATTTACTCCAACATTTTCGGGATTTCCCTTTTCAAAATCTCCACATCCACCGTCATATCCATGCCAATCAAACTCCAATCTTCCGCTACATTGTTGTCATCAACCATACGGGAGTATTCTAATCCCAATAGCTGGCAAATGTAATAAAAATATGGCGGAGTGTACCCTCCATAAAAGAATTCCAATACTTTCGTTCCCGGCTGACACCACAGCAAATTTGTAAAACCAGCCCCGTGAGGGCCGACAACCACCGCCGCTTCTGCAAACAGACGAATTTGTTCATCAACAGTGCGCGAGATATCTTCCAAAATTTCAAAATTAAATTCTTTCAAAACCTCTCGCACTTGTACTTCATTTTTAACCTTGCGCCGGCCGCTTCTAGACAGATAAAGTTTTCTATAAGGCTTTACCTTTTCCTTAAGACAGAATTTTTTCCGCAAAAGCTCTATATCGTAAGGACTGGGAAAATACCAGTCTTGATTGTTTCCCACCACCACACTTTCTGCATGATATCCCGTATCTCTAGCCCGAGTGTCGATTAGTGAACTTTCAGGAATACCGAGTTTGGTCATAAAGCCCAACTCAAAATCTGTATGTCGTAAAGGATAACAAATTTTAGCTTCTTGCCAAATTTCCTTACCTAAAGCCTCCTCAATTCGACAAAGTTTAGCCAGCACAAAAATCACATAATCATAATAACTACACCACAAATGCGACCAAGGAGCAACTACCAGCGGATAGGTAATTTGGTTAGGTTTGTAAGGCCATTCCAGAATGCCCGCACCGCTAATCCGAAAATCCAAGTCTAAAAGCAACTTGTTATTCAGCAGCGTGTTGCCCGACGTACAAATAGTTAGAGAATTTATTTTTTGATTGAGGGAAATCTTCCAAACATAATCTGGGTCAAAAGACACGGTTTTTTCGGCGGCAAAAAACCGAGAAGGCACTTTGTTTACCGAGGTTAATGCGGGTATATTGATAGGTTGGTGTTGCTTTTTGTAAACGATGCTGTCATCTAACAATTTGATGCTGGTACTCCGATCTAACGGGGTTCTCCAGACACGTCTAGATGTTGCCAGCAAGCTCTGCTTCAATCTCTGTTTGATCTGGTCAACTAATTTTGGGTTCATCACGCACTTTTGCTGTAGATCTTTGCAGTTTATATCTTTGCATTTTTTACAACCACTGTAGATGGTCCTGTACAAATTTTAACTCGCTCAAAAGTCGGAGGTTGAACTAACAAAAAAAGCCAGAAGGCACTTATACACAAGGCAGAGAAAAAGTTGTGAGATGGCTTTGTAACTCTCCAGGCATAGGGCTGGAAGTGATACCATGTTAGATTAGGGATGGCGGATGACTTATTACTATCATGGTGTGGATATTTCCTAGAGTTGCATTTTTTTGGGAAACTGGCAGAACTTTGAAGTTAAAAAGTTTTAAATTCCAAAATCAACAATCGTGAACGGTCATCTAGCTTCATACTTCAGCATCCAGATTACCGTTCACTTTTCCATTAAAGCCGTAGACTTCACGAGTACCTACAAAAGGTACTAATTGCACTTCCTTTTCATCTCCGGGTTCAAACCTGACTGCTGTACCGGCGGGGATATCCAATCGCATTCCTTTTGCTTGTTGTCGATTAAATTCTAAGGCTTCGTTTGCTTCATAAAAGTGATAGTGTGAACCAACTTGTATAGGTCTATCTCCTTTATTTCCTACCCGCAACCGCACTGTTTCACGCCCTGCATTTAGTTCTATTTCGCCTGCTGAAACAATCATTTCTCCTGGAATCATTTTTTCCTCCTGTGAGTCGGTGTGGTTGATTTTTTTAACGGATCGGATCGTGTACTGTAACGAGTTTAGTTCCATCGGGAAAAGTCGCCTCAACCTGGACTTCATGAATCATTTCTGGTATCCCTTCCATCACATCTTCCCGCGTCAGGAGAGTAGTTCCATAACTCATTAAATCGGCGACGGTGAGACCGTCTCTGGCTCCTTCTAAAATGGCTGCGGAAATGTATGCTAGTGCTTCTGGATAGTTTAATTTTAAACCTCTTTGTTTCCGGCGCTCTGCTACCAGGGCGGCGGTGAAAATCAGCAGCTTGTCTTTTTCTTGGGGGGTGAGTTGCATTTTTATTCTTGTAAGTGCGATCGCATTATTTGATTATCATATCTTTTACGGTTTTTTGTGAATGATTTAACCGCAAAGGGCGCAGAGGGCGCAGAGTCAGAGAAGAGAGAGATAAATAATCGAGTTAGGAGGGGAACTATACATTGAAACTCAAAGCTCATCCTATTTTATCCAAACTCTGGGCAAACAGCAAGGGCGTTCTGAAAAAGATAAGCGCAGCAAGTGCCAAATGCTGACAAACCATTCTCTCGCTGCGGTGGTGGATGAACCGCGATATCGGCACAGCAAACCGTTAGGAATACGAGTGACGCCGACGGTGGAATTACCAGGATAAATTGTTGCCTCCGATGGCAAATCTCGCACTTTTTCCACGAACTCTGTGGTGACGGGTTCGCCTACCCAAGCGAGGGTAGCGACTACGGGTTTTCCTGCGAGTCCGTGAGGACTTTCGAGCATTTTTTCTCCACCTTTGAGCAATTGTCTGTCAATCCATAAAGGGCTGTTTTGTTGCCAGACTTCGGTGTGCGAAATCCATTCTCCAGACACGAACTTTTCGCCCCTAGCACTGCGTCCAAATCGGGTAATTTCCCACAGTAAAATTCTCGCTGTTGGTGCTAATTCTACTCGCAAATTTTGCCGATATATTGCGCCGTCAAAAACTATTGTTTCCTGGGGCAGCCATTCTAAATTAGCACCGATATCTAGTTGAATGTCGATATTTTGTTGTGATTCTAGTCCACTGCTACGATAGATTTTACTAGCAGCGGCGCTGGTAATCAAGGCTTGGGCGTTGGGTTGGAGGTTAAAATGGCTGGAAAGTCGATCGCCCCCGACAACTCCCCCAGCCGTGTGCAAAATGACGCTGTGGCAAATCTCTTTCCCTTCAGGATAAAACGGACGCTGCACCTTGAGGGGCGCTTGCATTTGATTGTGAATGATTTGAGTTGCACCGCTGCGGTTGGCGTAGGCTAAATTCAGGCGGCCGTGCCATCTATTTTCAACTTGATCTATATGTTGTTTGGTCAAATTTTCAGTCACTAATTTTTTAATTTAAAAACATTCCCCATCAAAAACATACCACGACTGCGGGGCTTCCCTGCAATTACTTAAATAATGATAATCGTTATCTAAAATATTTTTGGTTTCTGCACTTATTAGTATAATAATTTACATTTATCAACCATCAGATCGGCGAAGATGCGCGTACCACGTAAAAATCAGTAACTAGAGGAGTGCATAATATGCCTCAAGTTCTCTTCAAAGTTGATTTGACCAAACCGATGTTAGAACAGGAATTAGTCGGTCACAATCGCTGGCATCCAGATATTCCAGCAGTAGTTTCCGTCAATCCCGGGGATGTATTTCGCATTGAGTGCAAAGACTGGACAGACGGACAAATTAAAAATGACGACAATCCCGACGACATTCGCGATGTAGACTTAACAGTAGTTCACGTTTTGAGCGGGCCAATTTACGTTAACGGCGCGCAGCCGGGGGATATTTTAGTAGTCGATATTCTCGACATCGGAGCTTTGCAAGGAGACGAATGGGGTTTTACGGGAATTTTTGCTAAAGAAAACGGCGGCGGTTTCTTGACCGAACATTTTCCGACTGCTGCTAAAGCAATTTGGGATTTTCAGGGAATTTATACAGCTTCCCGACACATACCAAAAGTTAGGTTTGCTGGGATTACTCATCCGGGTTTAATCGGCTGCGCTCCTTCTCAGGAATTGTTGAATAAATGGAACAAACGGGAAGCGGAATTAGTAGCAACAAATCCCGATAGAGTGCCGCCTTTAGCAGCACTGCCGAACCCCAAGAATGCAGTTTTGGGGTCGCTGCAAGGGGCAGAATTCGAGCGAGTTGCTGCCGAAGCGGCGCGCACAGTTCCTCCCCGAGAACACGGCGGCAATTGCGATATTAAAAACCTGTCGCGGGGTTCGAGAATTTATTTCCCGGTTTATGTCGAAGGCGCGAAACTTTCGATGGGAGATATTCACTTTTCTCAAGGAGACGGGGAGATTTCATTCTGCGGGGCAATTGAAATGTCGGGGTACATCGACCTCCACGTTGATATTATCAAAGGTGGCATGGATAAATACGCGATGGTCAACCCGATTTTCAAACCCGGGCCGGTGGAACCCCGCTATTCTGAGTACCTCGTTTTTGAAGGGATTTCTGTTGATGAATTTACGGGTCAGCAGTATTATATGGATGCCCACGTTGCTTATCGCCGAGCTTGTTTGAATGCGATCGAATATTTGAAAAAGTTTGGTTTTACCGGAGAACAAGCGTATTTGCTCTTAAGTTGTGCTCCGGTTGAGGGTCGCATCAGCGGCATTGTGGATATTCCCAATGCTTGCTGCACCATTGCTTTACCGACAGAAATTTTCCAGATGGATATTCTGCCGTCTTAATTACAGGAATTACGCACAGATTCGCTTTTGTAGGGTGCGCCGAAGCGCACCTTACCCACACACATAGTCTAAAAACTGCTTTCTTGCTTAATTCCTCAATTAGTAGGGCGGGCGCTGTCCGCCGCCTAGTGATTGCATCCACAATTACCATCAAAAATTGATATGCCTCTTTACGATTTTAAGTGTGAAACTTGCGGCATTTTTGATAAGTGGCGCCCTCTTGCAGAAGCAGATATACCGGTGCTTTGCCCGAGTTGCGAAACAGTTGCTAAACGCATCTTTTCGCCGCCGATGATTCTAACTGGAAAGCTGCGGTTGAAAGGTCAAGAAAATCGGGAACCGCAGGTAGTTAAGCGTTCTGAGGAACCAAAACCGCAGCGGAATCGCGAACACCGAGGGGGACGACCTTGGATGATCGGTCACTGAGCCAGTCAGACAGTCAGGCAGGGGTTTCAACCCCTACCTCGCAGCTCGCATTCGTCTAAAAAAGCAACAAAAAAGGTCAAAAACTATCTCACAAATTTTAACTATTTTGTACTTATTTTTTTGCTAAAATTACATAGTCATCAACTGAATAATTTAAGTCATAAGGTAACTTAAAGTGCTGGCGGAAAAGTGGACTTATAAATTTCTGAACTGATAAATTTTCTCTAGCAAACTTTCCAAAGTTAGGATGAGATGTCCTGCTACCTGTTGAACGTAAATATTTATACCACACTAACTTTAAACCCAGCTCATCAACAAATTGTTGTACGACACTTAGCTCCTGTTGGCAATCATCAATTTGACGAATATTGTAAGGTTTAAGCAGCTTTTTTTCTTGAATAATTAGCAATACGTAACCCGCATCAGTCAGGCTGTTTGTAAATATATCCTTGTAAATCTGAAGGGATTTTTCTCTTCTCTCCTCATCGTTAAAAAAACAGTGAGAAATTACTATAAAATCAAAGAATTTTTTCGGTAGTCTTTTATATTGATTTTCCCCATCAAAGATACTAGAAGTGTCAAAACGAAAGTAAGCATTCATCGCGTGCGGTTCCATGTACTGTCGCCAAAACTGGAGCCCGCGATATTGAAAAGCTTTTTGCTGTTCCAGAGAGTAGTAGGATATGTGCATTGGTGGCATTGAAAAAAAGTCGCTACTGCTTTGCAGCAACAAACCGAGTCCGTAAGCAACAGTACCCGGCCCCGCCGCTATATCAAGGATATTAACTTTAGTTGGTAATAATCCAGCCTTGTAAATCAGGAACCAAGCTAGATATGTACAATAAACGTTATCGAGGAAATACCTGATTAAATAGATGTGAGGACTGAGTTCAAAATTGTATTGAGGATCTTGTCCTTCTTTCAGCTTTTGAATATCGTCAATAGCTTGCTGAAGTAAATAATCAACATTATTTTTTTCACGACTCAAGTTATTAAGCTCGTTCTTGATGAAGCCAGCCAGATGTTTTTCAAAATTATTAAATACTTTGTCATCAATACCAGTGCATTGAATCATACTTCCATCGCATTCTATCATTTTGAAAGCTTTTGAAATATATTCAATAAACTTTGTATCGGGAAACAAGGTTAATTCATCAATCCCCCCCAGCGAATCCTTAAGTTCCCCGAAGCTTACAGCACTTTGCTTAACGATTAGGTACAATATTAGAGGTGGTAAGAAAGAGAACAATGAAACCCTACTCCCTAGAT
>NZ_JAUBQE010000110.1:0-5863 GCF_036701115.1 Microcoleus sp. Pol1C5
TCTGGCTTTAGTAATTGGTTTATAAACTTCTTGTACTAAGGCGGATTTTCCAATGCCAGAGTAACCGGATACTAGCAGCATTTCGGTGCTGCCTCTGCTGACTCGCTCAAAGGCTGCTAATAAGGTTTCAACTTCTGTTTCTCTGCCGTAGAGTTTTTCGGGGATGAGGAAATGGTCTGTAATATCCCGCGTCCCCAATGCAAACGTCTCAATGTTACCCGTGTTTTGTAATTGAGCCAGACAAATTTCTAAATCGTGTTTCAGTCCTAATGCACTCTGATAGCGATTTTCCGCATTCTTTGCCATCAGTTTACTAACAATTTGGGATAAAACTATGGGAATTTCTGGCTTGATTTGATGTACCGGAATCGGCTGTTTGGCGAGATGACAATGCACTAACTCCATTGGGTCCTCTGACTCGAAGGGTAACTGTGTTGTCAACAATTCATAGAAGGTCACACCCAGGGAATAAAAGTCACTCCGATAGTCAATGCCTCGATTCATTCTTCCTGTCTGTTCTGGGGAGAGATAAGCTAAGGTTCCTTCGATAATGTTTGGATTCTGGATTTCTTGGGTTTGTTTCGGCAGCAGGGAAGAGATACTAAAGTCAATGAGCTTAATTTGTTTGCTATCGGGGTTGATTAGGATATTGGCCGGTGTGATATCTTTATGAATAACTTTATTTTCGTACAAAGAGTGAAGAATATCTGCTAGTTCCCTGGCTAGGTCGAGAAAGTTTTCTAAAGATCTAGATTGAGCTGGTTGGTTTTTATCAGTTGGGGTCTGGATATAAGTAGACAGAGAGACTCCTCCAAAGTCCTCCATTATCAAAGCATAGGCGCTTTTGTAAGGTACTAAATCGAGGGGTTTAACAATACTGGGGAGGTTGAGATTTTGGGCAATGGTGTACTGGTTGCGGAATTGCACCAGTTCGCTGAAGCTAGGGTATTCGTTTCGCAGCAGTTTGATGACGACTGGAGTACGATCGCTCTCCCGAACACCGCGATAGACTAAAGTGCGAGATCCTGCATAGACTTGTTCTGTTATGCGATACCCTGGCAGGTCAGTAATTGTCTCCATTTTCCAGTTCTCAATAAATTGCGGGTTACTATATCTCTAGTTTACTCAGCCAACTTGAAAAATTCTCAATGGTCTCTAATGTTCCTGCAATTGTCAGTGGGCGTTCTGTACGAACGCTCGCAGTTCGTTGGATACTGAAGCCATATTATTAATTGTTTTACAGGTTTTGATTACCAACTGATAATAAGCGGCAATCCAGGTCGGAAATCTACCTGTTGTCCCTGCACTTCTCCATCAAAACCAAGCTCGACAAAATACTCGGTTCCTATTCGCAACTTTAATTGATTTGTCTCAAGCACTGCTTGAAGTTCAGGTGACGGATTATTAGCAGCAGGACTGACTAATTCTACGCGAGTAATTTCGCGGAAACCAACACCATGATCCAAAGGCTGTGACTTATCAGCAGAGTATTGATCTGGACGTTTACCAAAGGAAATTTGGAAAAGCATCGGCTCAGTCAACACATCACTATTTGTTCCTACTGCGATACTCATCGTTTCAGATAAATAAGGTGGACGATATGCCCAACTTGAAAATGCAACTGTGTCCTCAGAACCTTTGGCTGGACGCAAACAGATGCCAAATGGACACGCACCATTATTCCGATTTGTCGATCGCTCCCAAAGACGAGTCTGATGAATTGGCTCAGACTTCGCCTCTTCTGGATCGTGAACCCATAACAATTCCAACATTGCATTATGGAAAAAGAAACAGCGATTGACTGTACCTTGTCCGTGATGAATGCGAGATCCACCCTCAACTAAACCGAAGGATGATAAACGATTAGCTTCCGAAGCACCAATATCAGTAAGGATTAAAAGATGGTCGAATTCAAATGTCATAGAATTATTCATTGAATTGCTCGATTGCTCAAGTAATTTTAATCCCCTGTGATTGCTTTTTTTTCGCTCGCAACGCTGATGCTGCACAGCGTACTGTACCAAAGCCCCAAACCTCTAGTCAGTAAATCTTTCCCAATCTAAAATCTAAAATCTAAAATCTAAAATCTAAAATCTATCGCCCCAACCTTCAAGTTACAACCAGATTGAGGAACCATCCGCCCGCATCCAGCAGTCTCAACATCCAGTTACCGACAATTCTGCTAAAGTCAGGTCATCATCCGGTGCATCTTGTAGAGACGTGATTCGCAGCCTCTGCCCCCAAAGCAGTAAAATCCCATCACATTGTCACCTGCCACCCGATCGGCAGTAAGTTAAAAATTAAGGTAGTTTGAAAATAATCGCCCAAAGTTGAAAGAAGCCTTGACATCTGACCTAAACTCTCTAACTTAGACCCTCTAGCTGCGCTGCCATCCATATTTAAAAGATGCCATGTCAACCTTAGTCATCGTCGAATCTCCGACCAAAGCCCGCACCATCCGCAACTTCCTGCCCTCCACCTACCGTGTAGAGGCATCGATGGGCCATGTCCGCGACCTACCATCCTCCGCCGAAGAAATACCAGAAGCCGTTAAAGGAGAAAAATGGGCGCAATTGGGCGTAAACGTGGAGGCAGACTTTGAACCCCTCTACGTCATCCCGAAAGATAAAAAGAAAATTGTTAAAGAACTCAAAGACGCCCTCAAAGACGCCACAGAACTGATACTAGCCACTGACGAAGACCGAGAAGGCGAAAGCATTTCCTGGCATTTGCTGCAAATCCTCAAACCCAAAGTTCCGATCAAGCGGATGGTGTTTCACGAAATCACCCGCGAAGCAATCCGCGACGCCTTAACCCACTGCCGCGATATCGACAATCGAGTAGTACAAGCCCAAGAAACTCGCCGAATTCTCGATAGACTCGTCGGTTACACACTCTCCCCGTTACTGTGGAAAAAAATCGCTTGGGGTTTGTCCGCTGGTAGAGTGCAGTCAGTCGCAGTCAGGCTTTTGGTGCGCCGGGAACGCGAACGCCGCGCTTTCCGCCAAGGTAGTTACTGGGATTTAAAAGCCCTTTTGGAAAAGGGCAAGATTTCCTTTGATGCCAAACTCGTGACTGTCGGCAATGTGAAAGTTGCAAATGGCAGCGATTTTGATGAAAATACCGGGCAAATTATCGCAGGCCGGCGCGTACTTTTGCTCAACGAAGAACAGGCGCGGGCTTTACTTTCACGCATTCAAAACAAACCCTGGACGGTCGGCAATATCGAAGAACGGCCAGTCACCCGCAAACCGTCGCCGCCGTTTACGACCTCGACTTTGCAGCAGGAAGCTAACCGCAAGCTGCGGCTGGGTGCGCGGGAAACCATGCGAATTGCCCAAGGTCTCTACGAACGCGGTTTTATCACCTATATGCGGACGGATTCGGTGCATTTGTCCGAACAGGCGATCGAAGCGGCGCGCAGTTGCGTGCAAGAACTTTACGGCAGCGAATACCTCAGCCCCCAACCGCGCAAATATACGACAAAAAGCAAAGGCGCGCAGGAAGCCCACGAAGCTATCCGTCCCGCCGGCAGCACTTTTCGGACTCCGCAGCAAACCGGATTGGATGGGATTGATTTCCGCCTCTATGATTTGATTTGGAAGCGGACAGTCGCTTCTCAAATGGCCGATTCCCGCCAAACTCACGTCACTGTATTAACTCAGGTAGAAGATGCCGGTTTCCGTTCCAGCGGCAAACGCATTGATTTTCCCGGCTTTTTGCGCGCCTACGTCGAAGGTTCCGACGATCCGAATGCGGCGTTGGAAGACCAAGAGGTGATTTTGCCGGCGCTGAAGGTGGGGGATAAACCTAATTGTAAGGATTTAGAGGCGATCGGGCACGAAACTCAACCTCCCGCCCGCTATACGGAAGCTTCTCTGGTCAAAATGCTCGAAAGCGAAGGCGTGGGCCGTCCGAGTACCTATGCGAGTATTATCGGTACAATTGTCGATCGGGGATATGCCAAATTAATAGCTAATGCCCTAATTCCGACATTCACCGCTTTCGCCGTCACCACTTTATTGGAAACACATTTTCCCGATTTAGTAGACACCGGTTTTACTTCCCGAATGGAACAAACCCTCGATGAAATTGCCACCGGCGAGGCGAAATGGCTGCCGTATTTGCAAAAGTTTTATACAGGGGAAACCGGCCTGGCAACCCAAGTTAAAGAACAGGAAAGTCAGATTGATGCGAAAGTTGCCCGAACTGTGGTATTGGAGAATCTCTCCGCCAAAGTTTGCATCGGCAAATTCGGCGCCTACCTGGAATCTGAAAGCGAAGAAGGCTTGGTAAAAGCATCGATTCCCCAAGATTTGACGCCGGCAGATTTAGACCCGGAACAAGTGGAGTTTCTGTTAAAGCAAAAAACGGAAGGCCCGGAAAAATTGGGTCTTCACCCGGAAACTGGGGAACCGATTTATGTGCTCATTGGCAGTTACGGGCCATACGTTCAGTTAGGAGAAGTTTCGGAAACGAACAAGAAACCGAAGCGGGCTTCTTTACCGAAGGGGACGGATAAGGACAGCGTGACGCTGGATATGGCGGTGAGTTTGTTGACTTTACCCCGGTTGTTGGGCACTCACCCGGAGACGGGGGCGAAGGTGCAAGCTAATTTGGGGATGTACGGGCCTTATGTGGTTCACGACCAGGGTAAGGTGGGGAAAGATTATCGATCGATCAAACCGCCGGATGATGTTTTGACGATAACGCTCGATCGGGCTTTAGAGTTATTATCGCAGCCGAAAGCCGCCCGCGGCCGCAGCAAATCAGCCACACCTTTGAAGGAATTGGGCGCGCATCCAGAGTCAGGAGAACCGATCAATGTTTACGACGGCCGCTACGGCCCCTACGTGAAACACGGCGATATCAATGCTTCTTTGTCGAAGGATGAATCAGTGGAGAATTTCACCTTGCAAAGAGCACTGGAATTGTTAGCAACGAAGGAAGCAGCGGGAGGCGGTAAATCTAGCAGCAAGTCGAAGAAGTCAACCAAGACTGCGGCGGCGAAGTCTGAGAGTGCAACTGAGAAGACTGCCGCGAAGAAAACGACTGCGAAGAAGACGACGACTGCGGCGAAGAAAACGACTACTAAAAAGGCGGCGACTGCGACGGCGACTAAGAAGAAGACAACGTGATTTGAGTTTAGTTTTCACTCATCTAGAAACCCGGTCTGCAGGGGGGAATCGCCCCAAGTGCGATCGGGTTTCTTTGTTGGTAAACTATTTGACAAGCTGAGGTTTGTAGTAAGGACTGAAGTCCTTAAAATTGGGTTTGAATCTAGTAGGGTGATCGGAGTTTTTCAAAAAAGAGATATTTTGGCGATGCTCCAATATTCTCATCGAATTTTACCCTCAAAAAACACGAGTCAATTTCGGGAATATGTTGAAAAAATCCAACATAAACTCAAAGGCTCTTGGGTATAGAGTGAGATCGGGCGATATGTAAATTTTTGATTATTTTCTTGAGTATAACTTGACAAGACACAAATTAGGCAGTAAGATTAGGTTGAATTGTGTTAAATTTTTAATCCTGCATATGCGAATTAACGCTTAGTTAGCTTGCTTCGTTTTTCGGTAGGACGGTACATGGAGGCGATCTTTCAATAGCCTAAACATTTTACCAAACAACCTTTACACAATGAATATTCAGGTAGTGCCATTTCAACAAGAGGAGTCTTGGGGGTATCGGGATGAACAAAATAAAATAGTAATTCCACCTAGATTCAATTATGCTCATGAGTTCTCTGAAAGTCTAGCAGCAGTAAAGATCGGTGAAAAATGGGGTTATACAGCACTTTGCGTGACTAAAAGGTACAGTAACAGCAGTGAGCAAAATAATTTTCGATTTGCTTACTTGAACA